>CAJWWL010000028.1 GCA_913048125.1 uncultured Opitutia bacterium
TAGCGACCCAGTCACCTAGAGGTATGATGGGATTATCAGACTTCCGTAGATCTTGAACACTTATGCCAATTCTGTGCTTGGGCCGGGGCGTAGGAGGAGGGACTTCCCTACCTTCAGCGTCAAACTCGGGTAGAGACTCCTGAAACTTCTGAGCCTTTGCGAGAAGAAGCAGCACCTGAAGCTGATAGGGACTGATCTTGGTCCTTAAAAGACTTTCATGAGTCTTACCATTTTCGTGAACTATGGCATACTCAACAATGTTCTTTATCTGGTTGATTTCAGCTTCAAATCGCACTTCATGCTTGATGGTATCTAGCTGGATACCCCCTAACTCCAGAATACCTGGAGCCACCTTCTTAAGATTGCCCATCGGAAGGTTGGATGGAGCCTCTGAAATATCTTCAGCAAACGTACATGCAGCCAAAATGGCATAGCAGATAAAAGAGAGAGGTCGCATTTTAGACGCGTTATTGGTAGGCAAGAGCTATACGGAAGCCGGTCTGATCGTCGGCGTGCGTAGAAGGAGCTCCTCGACGGTAGGCAGCGCGACATTCTGTTGCAGGACTACGAAATCCTCCGCCTCGCATAGGCCGAAATTGCCCATTGAAAGGACCTTCAGGATCAATCATTTTCAGATTTTTGTAATCATTCGCATACCACCCGCGGCACCACTCGAAGACATTACCATGCATGTCATAAAGACCATGTCCTTCAACTAAGCTTCCAGCAAGCGAAGGATTAGGTCTTTGAGCGCCAAAATTCGAAATGACTTGAGATAGCTCCTTGCCGGAGGCGAAAGGATGAGGCCAAGGACTCATTCCTCGGCAGGCATACTCCCATTGAGCTTCTGAAGGGAGGACATACTCCATGTCTTGAGGTAACTGCCCTATGCTTTTTTCAGACTTGGTAAGCCAATCGCAGAATGTAGTCGCATCAGTCCAGCTAACACCAACAACGGGACGGTCGTTTTCACCTTGGGAGAGAGACTCCCAGTTGGCAGAAGGAATCGGTTTCCAATCCCGACCAGAAAGAACAGTACGAACACCATCAGCACCGGTTTGGTGACCTGTACTTTCAACGAACTTACGGAACTGTGCTACGGTAATCTCGGTAGAAGCTAGCCAAAACCCCTGAGAAAGAATTACATATCTAAAGGGCGTCTCCTTTGGTTCGTGCCCGAGTTCACTGGAACTACTTCCCATGCGGAATGCACCGGCTCCTTTCCACTTCATGCGAATACCCACCGAAGGAACTGTCCAGTCATGACCTACCTTGGGTATATCCGGCAAAATAGGTGAAGGAACTACTGGATCTTCTGGTTCAGTTTTTTTTGGGGCAGAAACAGGTTTTGTAAGGTGTTCTGGATTATCATCAACAACAGACACAGGCTTAGTAGTTCCACCATCTGAAATGATTCCAAAATAATAATAAGCACCACCAGCGACACAACCCAAGAGCATAAGAACGAAAAACCATTTCAAGAGCCCAGAAGTTCCTCTACTGGGCTTACTCTCCACTTTACGACGTCTCCGTTTGCCAGGACGCGATGGATGCAAATCCTCAACATCATCATTATCCTCCTCGATTCCAAGATCTGCCGCAACAGTCTTCCGAGGAGGAGGCATAGACTTGGAATGCATCTTGTCGAATTTTCCAGTTGGAGCAAGCTGACCTGTAGGAGCAGTTTTTGAGCTATCTGGAATTGCATCACGCATTTCCTTGGCAGACTGAAAACGCTCTTCAGGGTCGTTCTCCAAAGCACTCTCGAACCAAGCGTCCCAACCTGGATGGATACCTTCTATAATCCGACTAGGCGGCTTTACGCTTGGTCGTTCCTTGCCGGTTAAAAGTTGAAAGCCTATGAGACCTACAGCATAGAGGTCACTTCGATTGTCAGTATAGCCCTGCTTCTGCTCTGGACTCATGTATTCAAAGGTCCCAAGAACTTGTGGTTTGCTGTGTTCAAGATCTATACCAGAGGAGGGATCACCAAGGCCACTGGATGCCGATTTAGCAATACGACTCTTATGCCAGTGTTCACCGGCTACCTTGACCAACCCGAAGTCTGAAATCTTCATACCTTCTGAGTCGAGAAGTATGTTAGCAGGTTTAAGGTCACGGTGGACGACGCCTTGATCATGAGCAAAACCTATTGCGTCAAGAAACTGTCTCATGCACTCGACAACCTCTGCTTCCCGAAGTCGTCCTCCATGGTGCCAAACATAGTCGTGAAGTGTTATAAGACGAATACCGGAAGTTGTTGGAACCCCCTCAATCAACTCCATTCGCAGCCAGTATGAACCGTTGGTCTCACCAAACTCATCAACAGAAACTATGCCCTGATGTTTGAGTTGGGCCATAACTCGGCCCTCATTTTTGAAAAAGTCGAGGACCTCCTCAAGATCAAGAACCTCATCGGAGAGTCTCTTGAGCGCATGACGAGTACCGAGCACCTTGTGCTCTACCTCATAGACCTCGCCCATACCTCCCTGCCCCAACAACCGAAGCACTCGGTATTGGCCAAATTCGGAGCCATCTTTTAGCAGGTCACCCATTGGGATTTGTCATTTGGCAAATAGATATTAGTTGTTGATCGAAGAATTAAGGTAAAGACCATTAGAACGAAATCAAACCTTTACAATAGTTGTAGGTCCATCCTGAGATAAATTTGAAGTTTCCAATCTCCCTTCAAAAACAATTTCCACAATTAAACAAACTGCTTCTATCTGCTGGTTCCCTGCGGGAGAAGTGGTTAAGCGGCCTAGGTGAGGAGTCATCCACTTATGTGTTTGCGAGTTGGTTACTTCCGCGTGCTCTAGGATTCGTTGCATTGATCGCTGTGCTCTCTTTCTGGACCCAGTACAAGGGTCTAATTGGCACGGAGGGAATTTTGCCTTTTTCAAAAGATCTCGAAGCAGTCACGGCTTATTGTGAGACAAATCCAGAGTCACCGCAGAAATATCTACTCCGACCGACTGTCCTCTGGCTTTGGGAGGATCCTGACAACTCGAACCTACAGACGATTCTTGTAGTTACGTTTGTTGCAAGCCTGTTTGCGATAAGTGGAATCGCACAAGCCATAAGTCTAGCATTAATCTGGTTGGGCTACCTCTCCCTATATGCGGTCGGAAGCCCATTTCTCAGTTTTCAGTGGGACATATTACTTCTAGAGTCACTTTTTCTCGTAACCTTTGCAACGATATGGACTCGCAGGTCACGGCTGAAAACTAATCGCCAAATGCCAGCAATTGGCAGATGGCTCTGTTGGACCCTGCTTGCAAAGCTAATGTTTGAGTCGGGCTTAGTGAAACTGACATACTATGGTGCCAACGATGAAAATACCTGGCGTGAACTGACCGCACTACAATTCCACTATTGGACTCAACCCATTCCTGCATGGACAAGTTGGTACATTCATCATCTACCCGAATGGTTCGATCGTCTCTGCCTCCAGTTCATGCTCGTAGTTGAACTAGCTCTTCCCTTCCTGTTCTTCTTGCCTAGACGGCTTCGGCACGCCTCAGGAATTGCGCAGATCTTTCTCCAGACGACGATCCTGATCTCCGGCAACTATGGCTTCTTCAATGTTCTCACAATTGTCCTGTGCATCCCATTATTCGACGACCAATTTCTCCCTGAACAGTTGCGCCAAAGAATTCTTTCCGGCAAAATCCAACCTGAGAAAGGCCGAGCCAAAAGATTCATCCAAACCTCAGCGCTGGTTGTAATTGGGACACTTCATATCTGGATGACGAAAGGTTTTATATCTCGAGACATTGCTGGCAATCGCCCATCTCAAGAAAGAACCACGAAAGAGCCGCCCCAGTGGCAAAGTAAGCTTAAGAAAAAAATCCAGATATTGCACATAGCCAACTCCTATGGGCTTTTCAGAGTCATGACCACCTCAAGGCCCGAGATTGAGATTGCTGGTAGTTATGACGGAAAGACATGGAAAAAATACAAGTTCCATTGGAAACCCGGTGATCTAGACCAAAGCCCAAGAATATTTATTCCCCACATGCCACGTCTTGATTGGCAGATGTGGTTCGCAGGGTTACGGGTAGAGGCAGGCAGTTTTCGCCAAGCTCCTCCTTGGCTTGTGTTTTTCGTAGACGCGTTAACAGAGCAACGCTCAGATGTTCTTTCCCTGATCAAGGAGGACCCTTTCCCTGATCAACCTCCAAATTTCATTCGACTAAGACTTCACAATTACACCTTTACCACTCCAGAAGAACGTAAGGCCACTGGTCATTGGTGGAACAAAGCACTTCTAGATCAGCATACGCTTACAATCCCCGTGCGAGGACATAGCGACTAGCTAAGCTTTGCCAATCTTCTTTACCCATGCCATCCATATAACTAGGGGAACGCCAGCATTACCAACTCGTATTGCAGCCGCATCCCAACCCTCAGCAAATCCATAAGCCGTCAATCGGCTAGCGACAGCAATCATGCCCCATACGCTCATCCATCCAACTACCCACCGTAGTGGTCTTAGTAGAAGCAAAATAGCGACCAAGACATCAATACAGCCAATAATTACAAGAGCTTTTGCGGCCGCAGACTCCGAGACTCCGAGGCCAAAGGTAAGTTGAATTAATTCCACATGAGAGGGACTTGCCTGTAAGGCATTCAGCCCGTGGCCTAGAAATGTGGCAGACGCCGAAGCCCGAAGCGCCCACATCCAACCTTTTCTCAAAACCCCACTCCCCCTGTGCACATTCCACATCCAAACCAATAAAATAACTGGAGCAATGTAGCGAACGGCATGGTTGAGTAGTGCGCCTTTTTTCAAAGGATCGTCCCAGTTAAGGCTCGCACTACAAATAGCACTTGCGAAAAAGAAAAAGGCTACAGCAGGTAGTAACAGCCAACCCATCCAAGATAACAACCGACACCACCTACACCCCCGATATAAGCCGAATAATAAAGCCACTCCTGTCGAAACCAGAACTAAAGCTGAAAAACTTCCGACAGCATTGAGCAAACCACTATCAAGTTGCGGGCCGAAGAGTAGGCCATACTCACCGCCAACCAAGGGTCGAGCTGCTCCTAGGCATGATACGCCAACAACGAGCTTTAAAATACGTAGCGAATCAGGTTGCGCATCCGCTATTGAACATTTTTTGGAAATTAAGGTCAAAATCTATTAAAAAATAATGGGGACTAAACTTTTCCCCAATCGCATCAAGAAACAAACCTCCCATGAAAACCTGTCTGCCAATTCTCATTACTCTCGCTACGCTAGCACAACTCTCAGCCGAAGAGGGCTGGACAAATCTGTTTAATGGCAAAGATCTAACTGGGTGGACAGCTAGCGAGAACAAAAAATCATGCAAAGTCCAGGATGGTAAAATAGTACTTTTCGGTCCGAGAAGCCACCTCTTCTACACTGGAGATTTCAATGATGGCATCTTTACAGACTTTGAACTGAAACTAGAGGTCATGACCACTCCCGGTTCCAATTCAGGTGTTTATTTTCATACCAAATATCAGGAGAAAGGCTGGCCAGGAAAGGGGTACGAAGCACAAGTCAACAACACTCATAAAGACCCTAAGAAAACGGGAGGTTTATATGCAGTTAAGGACAACTTCAAGGCACCAGTTAGCGATAACGAATGGTTCGACTACAACATAATCGTTCAAGGCAAGCGAATCCAAATCAAGATCAACGGAAAGACCATTACAGATTACACCGAACCCGAAGGTCTCAATCGCCCGAATCGCCAACTCGACAAAGGCACATTCGCGCTTCAGGCTCACGATCCAAAGAGCAAAGTCTTGTATCGCGTGATAAAGGTTAAGGCTGGCAAAGGCTAATTCCCAACAAGAAACTCTTGATAGGTCGATGAAGGCTTTTTCATTGAGTTTCTAGCTAGGGACGTTTTCGTAGGCGGCCATTTCCTCCAAAACTTAAGACAAGATGGCGAAGAACCTTTTTGATAAGGTGTGGGACGCCCACACTGTAAAAACCCTTTCAGACAACCGCACCCAGTTGTTTATTAGCATGCACTTGATTCACGAGGTGACCAGTCCGCAGGCTTTTGGGATGCTACGTAACCTAGGTCTCAGCGTACCCTACCCACAGCGTACCTTTGCCACAGTGGACCATATTGTTCCGACTGAAAATCAGGCAGAACCCTTTTCAGACGGTCTCGCCGCCGAGATGCTCGAAGCCCTTCGCCGCAACTGTGAAGAGTTCGGTGTTACATTTTACGACCTTCCCACTGGCAAACAAGGAATCGTCCATGTGGTTGGTCCAGAGCAGGGACTTACCCATCCAGGAATGACCATAGCCTGTGGGGACTCTCACACATCTACCCATGGTGCATTCGGATCTATCGCTTTTGGAATCGGCACTAGTCAAGTACGTGATGTTCTAGCGACACAGACCCTCGCATTGAGTCGGCTCAAGGTTCGTAGAATAAACGTCAATGGAAAGCTCCGTCCCGGTGTTTTCGCGAAAGATGTCACCCTTCATATTATCCGAAAACTAGGGGTAAAGGGTGGTCTTGGCTACGCGTACGAGTATGGAGGGGAAGTCTTCGATAATTTTAGCATGGAGGAGCGAATGACAGTCTGTAATATGGCTATCGAAGGAGGTGCTAGATGTGGCTATGTAAACCCAGACCAGACTACCTTTGACTATCTAAAGGGAAGAGCACATGTACCAAAAGGTTCGGAGTGGGACGTCGCTGTGGAACGTTGGAAGTCCATCGCCTCTGAACCAGGCTGTCATTATGATGATATAGTCGAAATTGACGCCGCGGACATCGCTCCAACGGTTACATGGGGTATCAACCCTAGCCAAGCTCTGTTTATTGACGAAAGTATACCAGATCCAGCCTCACTCGAAGATGAGGACCAAGATACGGCTCGCGAGGCACTCGAATACATGAATCTGCAAGCTGGCCAACCAATCGCAGGCACCAATGTCGACGTGGCCTTCATTGGTAGTTGTACCAATTCTCGTCTCTCTGACCTTGAAGAAGTAGCCAGTCACCTTCCCGGACACAAGGTTGCTGATGGGGTTAAAGCAATTGTGGTTCCAGGCTCTCAAGTTATTAGCAAGATCGCCGAAGAAAAGGGACTGGACAAGATCTATACCGATGCTGGGTTTGAATGGCGCGGTGCAGGTTGTTCGATGTGTTTAGCGATGAACCCTGACAAACTTGTGGGCAACCAGTTATGTGCTAGTTCTAGCAACCGTAATTTCAAAGGCCGTCAAGGTAGCCCGACGGGCCGTACAGTTCTCATGAGCCCTCTTATGGTCGCCGCAGCAGCCATCAAGGGACATGTTGCTGATGCGCGAGAGGTATTCGACGTTTGAACCTCTCAGGTTAGAGGATTTGTACTAATAGGCTAAGTCTTTAGGGACAAAGCACTCTTAGACCATTGGCTTCGCCAAAGGTTCGCAGGAACTAAAACAAGACACATTAGGATTACTTGACTAGCGTTAAAGATCATGAGCCATCTGAAGCCAGCTTCAGAGAACCCATAGCTGTGTAGACCTTCCTGCAAAAGGTTGGTGCCAAACCAAGACCAAGCGGTAATTACATTACCGAAAATGGAAAGCACCATGATGCCGCGTTCGCGGACCAGACCAGCCCAGCGCGCATGTAGCACGATCGCACTCCATATAACAATCAGCAAAGCACCATTTTCTTTAGGATCCCAACCCCAGAAACGCCCCCAAGACTGATCAGCCCAGATACCTCCGAGCATCGTACCGACAAAGCTGAACAATACGGCAAAACAGGTAATACCATAAACCATTGAAGACATGGTCTTGGCGGTAGTTTTTTCGAAAGAGGAATCTACGATACCACGAATCAAAAACACAATGCCTAGGATTCCAGCCAAGAACATTGCCGTGTAGCCGAGTGTAATAACCACCACATGCGTAGCTAGCCAAATGTTGGTATCTAAGACTGCTTGCATCATCTCCATTGTGTCTCCACCCATTCCGAGGTGGTGGGCAATAATTAGAGTTACGAAACCAACAACGGCACCAGAGGCAGCACCAATACCGTTGCGATGCAAACGTTCGAAAAGTAGGCCAAGTACAACTGCTCCCCAGCCTATGAAAACTGCCGATGAGTAGAGGTTAGTAACTGGTGGTCGAGCTTGTATCCATATTCGAGCCAGAAGTCCAAATGTATGTAAAAATAAACACACAGCCATTAACCAGTATGCCGCTTTTCCTGTATGCTCAGGCTTCCAAAGCCATGACAGTAAAACCAGAAGAAACACAAGGACATACAAAGACATGGCCAAGTAAAACGGTTGGGCGCTGTTGAAACTGTGCTCAAAGCCTACGCTTCGGATATCAAACTCCATCTTAGGTGCCAGAGAATCAAATACTGACGTTAGGCGGTTAACCGTAGTGTTAAAGGAACTGACATCCCCGGCATTGTAAGCGGAGGAAAGCTTGGCGTAGTGGGCAACTACACGGTCAACATTTCCGGAATGGGCGGCGCCTACGAGATCTTCACCGAGATTTTTCCAATCGGTCTCGTGAAGGTAGACTGAATCTCGATCCACGCCTGAGGGGCCAAAGCAAAATAACCATGGAAGGATTAGAGCGAGGGAAAACATCAATGGCAGGGCAAATCTTTTAATAGCGGAAGCTGCCTCAAACCTACGCCAAATAAGGAAGCTAAAACCGATTACGCAGAGGTAAAATGCTCCGTTGATAAGCGGTGAACGTCCGGCATGTGAGTAATTAAGCTTTAGCTCTGTATCGCTAATGATCTCTTCGACCATTTTGTCACGTACAGCTGCATCGCGCCAAATTCCATCCCAGAAGCCCTGTTGGCCGATTCTGAATTGTTGGCCTTTTTTGAAATCATTGGTGAAATCCGTATTGGTTCCTTTGACTGTGTTGGAACCAGTCTGAAAAGTTGAAGTACCAGCAGCAACACGAGGAGGTACAATTCCTAAGACTGAAAACTTGGCGTTTCGTGATGCAAAGCTTCGAGCGAATTCGAACTCCCGGTAAAGTTCAGCAAATTCCTTAATCGTGCTGAAGATGTCATTAACCTCATCGTCGCTTAGGTCATTTCCGTTGGTCTGTATGTTGTTCCGAGCTGCCCGCATCGCCACGCGGTATTTAAAAATAACCTGATCGTATTGTTCCCTTGATAGATCTGTGCCAAACTGATTTAGTTCATCCCGAGCAAGGAGGCTCGCATGCTGGATTGCGGCTGCGGCTGCTGGTCCGTTGCCCTCTGCTTCAACCTGATGTATCGCGGCATCTAATTTTTTAGAAGCGTCTAAAAAGTTCGAGTATTCTTTCCCAAAAACACTTTCTTGAAGGCTCATGAAAAAGCCGCTCTTAAGCTGATCATAGAGAGAAAGTGCACCATAAAGCTTCATAGCTTGGCGCTGGTAGGTTGTGTACTTCTTTGAGTTAGGTCCAGGGTCCAGTTCGCCGTTGTTGTTAAGATCCTCACCTTCATCAATATTGCCGTTGCCATTGATGTCTTCGCCGAGTTTTATTCGACGGAATCTTGAATCGATTTCAGTGATCTTTGCCTGAAGTGCCTCTCTCTTTATCTGGAGGGGTTTGAACTTCTGACGAATCTCGTTCATTTGAGACTCGGTTTGTTTGAACTCTTCAGAGTCCTCAGAAAGACCTTGGGTGCTTAGATGGAGTTCCTGAAAGCGATTCAGAAGGCTATCAATCTCATCATTGATCTCGCGAATTTCATCACGCTTAAATAAGTCGTTGAATGAGAAGTATTTTTCCTCGCCAGGACGGTATCCAAAGATTGCCAAAACCTCTGGATGGTCTACGCGAAAAACCTTGTGATCATCGGCGCGATCGGGATTGAAGACTACATCGAGAAACCACTGAATAGCCGGGATCTTAGTACTACCTTTTTTAATGGTTTGCTTACCCCGTAAAACAAGAAGAGCATTGCGGGCAACGGTATCGATAGGTTTGACGCGACCATCTTTCTGAACGGGTAGCCGACCAAAAGCATCATAGTCAAACTGCTCTTCGGCAAATAAGCTGATGTTAAGAACTGAAGAAAGCAGAAGGAGTGTAAGAACAAAGGAATTCTTCATGTCTGGTTTGCCTTCCTACTATCACGACCTCGGCGTTTGGTGAATCTACCAAGATGCATTCCAAACTGGACCATCAAACCGACCCCTACAATGGCAACCCCCCAGTAAGGGAGAAGTTTCCCTGGATTCTGAACAACTTGCATACGGGTGCCCTTTTCAGTCTCTTCATTCCAACCAGACTGAAAGAAGGTACTGCCTTCAAAAATTAGCGGGTGGTTCATGTAAACGCGCTTTTCCTCCTCATTGCCATCAGCCTTAATGAGAGTAACATCGCTGGTAAAGTCTTTGGCTTTCTCAGTTCCAGGATAACGAAGGAAGCGAAAGTCATCGAGCCGGACTTTAAAGTCATAGTTGTAACGAGTGCGCTGAAGAGTGATTGCGAAGTCACGTTCACCGTGCACGAATGTATGCTTGTTAAAATCCTCAAAAAACTCAAAGCGATTGGAGACGAAAAATGGACCGTAGGATTTGTCCCCTGAACGAAGTGTGACTTTAGCGCTGACAAAATTGATTTGTTGAGGATCAGCTGTCTTGTCAGTTTCTTCAGCCAAAACTTCCATAGTCCTACCGGCTATGTTGATTGGGTAACCTGTTAGGTCACCATCTGGTTCTTTAATTTCGAACTTGGTATTGGGGTAATAAATTTCAGTTTCGAGCGTGAAGGGAAAATCACCAGATATCGTTGAGACATCGATTGTTCCTTCATTTTCGATCCACTCCGTGGGAATGCTGAGTAGTGTATCAACCTTGGGGTTTGATCGGTCGAGGATCACCAACTCGTTTTTATCAAAATCTGTGGAATAAGTTGCGCTCTCTCCCTCTTCGATCACCATGAGGCTTTCGCGGTCAGTCAAATCAGTAACCAGTTCGCTGAGAAGCATTAATAGAAGTCCAATGTGAATGATGAACACACCAGCTTTCTTCCAGGATAGTTTGAACCTTACAAAATGTGCTGCTAAAAGGTTTATAAAAAGTAGTGGACCTAGGATGTAGCCACCGAGAAGGGGAACTTTAATGAAGTGGAGATTTAGCGAAGACACCCCCTTGATGCTGCTTGTGGCCAAATCCGGCTCTTTCTCGACGGTGCTTGAAGGTAGGACTGCAACCCTGTAGCTGCCTACATCGCCGGATAATATTGAGTTTTTGATAGCTGTCAGACTACCAAATTTTAAATCCGGGCCTTCAAGTTCTGCATCTGAGTAAACCTTGCGGGCCTGATCATAGAATGTGTTGTCGTTGTAACCTACAAATGAGTAGTTGCTCTTTTTGAGTTCCTTTAGATCAAGGTCGCGCTTGCCTGCATTGGGGTCATCTTTTTTCAAGGCCAGCACCATATTTGTGCCGTAGGGCCACTCCTCAGGGTATTGCCAGAGGGCAATATGGAAACGCTTCTCGATTTGATCGGTGGAATCATTGCGCCACGTGGGATTTTCCTCAAAATATTTCCGAAGTGCACCTTTGATACCAATATTTGTTTGATCTAGAGTACCAAAGAATATCAACAGAATCGACATCCCAAGCAACACGACTGTGAGCCGAATATCAGCAAAGAAATTAAGTAGATGTCGCATTGTGGGTTAACAGCCAAATAGTTAACGGCTGGTAGTTGCCCTGAGATTAGAACTTCACAGTCTGCAAGAAGCCTTCGAAAGCAGTCCGATTGGCTTCGACGAGGCTATTCTTTCCGGAGAGCTTAAAGAACCAAGTCCCTTCGCCTTGTCGCACGATGGCGACACATGTTGATCGTTCAGGACCTCGGAGAACGACATAGGTAGCTTTTGAACCACCAACCTCCAACTGTTGAACAGGTGGTTGGTTTTTACTCAGATTCTCTTGAGATATGCCAACTTGGCGACCCCAACGCGTGATGTTTGACTGAAGATCTCCCGCGTTTGCGGGAAGACGTATAACAGATACTTCAGCAGATCCACCGCCTTCACCTTGAATGGAAAAATTTCCACGACGCATCGGTGTAGAGGGAAGAACTTTCCAACCCTCTGGAACTTCCCATGCCGGAGTCTTCACTGACGCCAATTGCTTTTGGATCTGAGTGGGAATCGAAGGAGGCGGAGTGTTTCTCATCTTTTCAAGAACCTCAGGCGGAATGGGAGGAGGCGGAGGAAGCCCACCCGGAGGAAGTGGAGGAGGTCCACTAGGTGGTGGTGGCGCCCCGGGTGGCACATCTGTTTTTCGGGCAATCTTAACACCACCAGCTGCAGAAACTGCTTGGGGGGCACTAGGCTCAGCCAATTCGTCTGGTTCACCTTGCAGACGAACAGTTGATAGGAATCCCTGAAATGCTGTTTTCTGTTTCTTAAACCCAACACCAGCCCCTTCGAGTTTAAAAAACCATGAGCGGTTATTTTCACGAAGGATGGCGGTGAAGAATTGTTTGTTCTCAGAATTTTCAGCATCAGTTAAATCGAAGAACTGAAAGGTATGTGTTCCAAAAAAAAGATTTTTACGATAATTGGCCAAAACTGTGGTGTTGGCAGGAGGTTTCCCAAGCTGACCAAACCAACGATTCAGATTGTCTAAATCCGTACCTCCACCTCCTGAGAATGTGGATATGGTGAATTTGTAATTCTGATCACCATCATTGATTGAAAAGGCGGCCATCTGCATATTGTTGTCGACCTCGACGTTCTCCCATCCATCGGGGAGGGTCCAGCGCAAGTGTTGGCCTTCGTAATCCTTTGGAACATTTTTCTGAACTGTAATTGGATCCTTACCACAACCCCACAAAAAGAGGCTGAGAATAGTAATAAGGCTTGGGGTGTAATTCATGGTATGGAGGTAATGCTTTCCAGATGAAATATCTCGAAGGAGGAAAATTCCCAGATTTCTGGTGGGAATTAATCTCCCTTCCTAGTTTGGGAAGAGAGACTCTGCAGATGGGTGAGGTAGATTTGCGTTTAAAAAATACTTTTGCCTGAACTGCAAAGGTCGTCGCAAGCGCGCCCTATGCGAGCAGCCATACCCTCTTCTGCTTTTTTGAGGTAGGCTCTAGGATCATATGCCTTTTTGTTTCCGATATCGCCGTCAACCATGAGAACACCATCGTAGTTTTTGATGATGTGATCAGCAATCGGACGAGTGAACGCATACTGTGTATCGGTATCGATGTTCATTTTAATAACACCGTAACCAAGGGTCTCACGAATTTGATCAACAGGTGATCCAGATCCACCGTGAAATACGAGATCGAACTCGGCTTCTTGGCCGTATTTTGATATAACAGCTTCTTGGCCGTCCTTGAGAATGTCGGGGCGTAACTTTACAGCACCGGGCTTATAGTGGCCGTGAACATTACCAAAAGTTGCTGCAAACATGTAGCGACCTTGACCCTGCAAAGCCTCATAAACGGCTAGCATATCCTCAGGGGTGGTATAGAGTTTGTCGTCTGGCATATCCTCAGTGCCAGCAGATCCGTCCTCTTCTCCACCCACGACACCAGCTTCGATTTCAAGTACAATTTCCTGCTCCTTGCAGTAAGCCAGATACTCTTTGGAAATGGCGAGGTTTTCTTCAAGTGGGAGTATTGATGCATCAAGCATATGCCCATTGAAAAGGTTGTTCTCTCCCTTTGCGCGACGACGAGCAGTCTCGTCAATGAGAGGCTTGAGGAAGGTAGGGGCCATTTCGGGTTGGCAGTGGTCGGTGTGAAGCGCCACCAGTACGTCATACTTTTCAGCAAGCCTATGAGCCGCCTCAGCTAGGGTAATAACACCGTGGACAGTGTCCTTGACATTCAATCCTGATGCAAATTGGCCAGCCCCGGTCGAAAACTGAATGAATCCGTCAGAATTGTTGTCGGCCAACGCCTTCAACGTTGCATTCATGGTGGTGATAGAGGTGCAGTTGACGGCTGGATAGGCATAATTTCCTTCCTGAGCTGCATCGAGCATCTCGGAAAATTGCTGTGGTGTGGCTATGGGCATGGCTTTAGTGAGATTGAATTGTTTCTGGTGAGTGAAATTGTGTGTAGATAGGTAAAAGTCTCCTGCCTACAGAGGTTGGAAGATTAATATGAGCTAGCCTGTGCAGGAACTGAAGGTTCAGATTGCAGAGTATATGGCCTCGGCGCGTTCCCAATCTACAACATTCCAAAAGGCGTTTATGTAGTCGGGACGGCGATTCTGATAGTTCAGGTAGTATGCGTGCTCCCAGACATCGAGTCCCACAATTGGAGTACCTACGATATCTGCAACGCCTGACATGAGAGGTGAGTCTTGGTTTGGAGTTGATGTTACGGCAAGCGACTTATCTGCTTTTGCAACGAGCCAACCCCAACCACTACCAAAGCGGTTGGCTGAAGCAGTTGCGAACTCACTCTTCAGGTCTTCGAAACTGCCAAAAGTGCTATCGATGGCACTAGCCAAGGAACCAACTGGTGCACCACCTCCGTTAGAACTGATTATCTTCCAGAAGAAGGAATGATTGGCATGGCCACCGCCATGATTACGGACTGCTCCACGAATGCTATCGGGTACAGAGGAGAGGTCACTGATCAGATCTTCGACTGATTTACCTTCAAGCGCAGCATCTCCACCAATAGCCCCGTTGAGCTTGTCGACATAAGTCTGATGGTGCTTGGTGTGGTGAATTTCCATGGTGCGCGCATCGAAGTGCGGCTCAAGGGCATCGTAAGCGTAACCGAGGCTGGGAAGTTCGTGGGCCATGAATTCTATCTCCTTTGAGGGTGTTATTGTAGCAATTTGAAAAGATGTGGAATGTTGGAGCGGGGAGGAAAACGATTAGCCTACCGTTTTTCAATCCGTTTTTTCTCAAAAAAAGCTTTAATAATTGCTCGGCACTCCTCAGCAAGAACGCCCTTGGAAACTTCGAGTTTATGGTTATTGGTAGGCGTAGCATTTAGGTCGATAGCTCCACCAAGGTAGCCCATCTTGGGATCTTCCACAGCGAAGACTACTCGCCCCATCCTCCCCATGATCAAGGCTCCAGCGCACATGGGGCATGGCTCCTTGGTAACATAGAGAGTACAATCATTAAGCCGCCAGTCGCCAATGTGGTTGGCGGCTTGTGTAATGGCGAGGATTTCAGCATGGGCAGTTGGGTCCTTGGTGCGGTCTACCTCATTATGTGCCGAACCAATAACCTCACCTTCAAGCACAACAACTGCACCAACAGGAACCTCTTCCAAGTTGAAGGCGTCAACGGCTTGATTGAAGGCAAGCTTCATGAAAAAATCATCATCTCTATTTCCCAACTGGGAGGGGTAAATTTTGCGTGGTAGTAATTCGTCCATCATCAATCTGGTTCCAAAAGCTGAGATTGCTAATTTTTATGAGGTGGCAGCACTTGACAAGCGAACAGGAATTCATTCCATGCCTCAGCTTTGCATTCCTTATGTCGGATAATGACAACGTAGTAGAAGTCGAGGGCAAGATCATTGCCGTTCTTCCTGGAACCATGTTCCGGGTGGAATTACCCAATGGTCATCAAGTGCTAGGCCATATTTCAGGCAAACTTCGCAAGCATTTTATCAAAATTACTGTAGGAGACACGGTAAAGATGGAGATGAGCCCGCACGACATTGACAAGGCTCGTATTGTTTATCGCCTACGAAATGCTGCATCCAATCGTCAGGCGCCGAAGCGAAGCTACGGACCCCGCAGACGTAAGTAGCTAAGAGTTCTACCCTAATTCCCCTCCCCTTTTAACTCCACTTACATAATCCAATACCATCCCATCCGAAAAATGCTCGCTCAAAACATACTAGGAACCGTAGGAGGGACTCCCCTCGTCAAGCTCAACAACATCGCCAAGGATGTAGACGCTGAGATCTACCTTAAATGTGAATTCTTCAATCCTTTAGCTAGCGTAAAGGATCGTATAGGAATGTCGATGATTGAAGCGGCAGAAAAAGATGGTAAGCTGAATCGTGACATTGTCGTAGTTGAGCCCACCTCCGGAAATACTGGAATCGCTTTAGCTTTTGTCTGTGCCTCAAAAGGTTATCGCTGCATACTGACCATGCCCGAAACCATGTCGAAAGAGCGTCGAGTACTCCTCCGCATGCTTGGCGCAGAATTAGTGCTCACACCAGGAGCCAAAGGTATGCCGGGTGCAATTGCTAAAGCTCAGCAAATGAAGGACGAGCTCGGCGACAAGGCTTTCATGCCTCAACAATTTGAAAATCCTGCTAACCCAGAAATCCACCGTATTACAACCGCACAGGAAATCTGGAAAGATACCGAAGGTGGCATAGACGTTTTTGTCGCTGGGGTAGGTACAGGAGGTACGATAACGGGTGTATCAGATGTCATCAAGAATGAGAAAGGAAAGGCGATTACTTCCATTGCGGTAGAGCCTGCAGAAAGCCCTGTCATCAGTGGTGGTAATCCTGGACCGCATAAAATCCAAGGTATAGGCGCCGGCTTTATTCCTGCCAACTGCAACACCGATCTCATTGATGATGTCGTTCAGATCAATAGTGATACAGCTTTTGCAACGTCTCAGCAACTTAGCCTAGGCGACGGCATACTTGGCGGTATCTCCACTGGCGCTAATGTGGCTGCAGCAATTGAAGTGGCCAAACGTGACGGAATGGCTGGAAAAAAGATTGTGACTGTCGGATGTAGCTTTGGTGAACGCTACTTTAGCACACTTTTAGCCGACAAGGCACGGGCAGAAGTCGAGGCTATGACCGCCACTGAGTAAATTCTAAACTTACGCTGTTTGCCCATGCATTGCAATGAGGGCCGTTATACAGCGAGTTGACAAAGCATCCGTCACAGTAAAATCAGAAGTAACCGGGTCGATAGGCGCTGGGCTACTTTTGTTTCTAGGTGTTGAAGCGGATGACACTCTAGAAGACTTAGAATGGCTCGCTGCTAAAATACCCGCATTGCGGGTATTTGAAGACGAAGAAGGGCGAATGAATCGGTCCTTAACCGATACAGATGGAGATATCCTCGCCATAAGTCAGTTTACGCTTTTCGGGAACGTACGCAAAGGAACACGCCCCTCGTTTAATAAATCCGCACCACCAGAGAAAGCCAGAGAATACTACGAGAAATTCGTGGAAAGCCTGTCTCGACACCTGGGAAAACCTGTACCCACTGGAGTCTTTGGTGCACATATGCAAATCGAAGCACACAATAACGGACCTGTTACTCTATTCATCGACACTCGAAACAAGAAGCTTTGAAACGAAAAGTTGGCAAACCTATCGGACAAGAATTCTTTAACCGTCCAACACTTGTCGTGGCCGAGGAACTTCTTGGCCAATACCTTTGCAGACAAATAGAGGGAGAAACTGAGAGACATATTATTACAGAAGTTGAAGCCTACGACGGACAAGAGGACAAGGCTTGCCATGCACACAAAGGAAAGACCCAGCGCAACCAAGTGATGTTTGGTCCAGCTGGCCAATGGTATGTATACCTTTGCTACGGAATGCACTGGTTGCTCAATATTGTGACTGGACCAGAAGAGTATCCAGCTGCAGTTCTATTTCGCGGTCTACAAACAACAACGGGACCTGGACGCCTCACCAAGTGTCTCCAAATAAATTCAGATCAAAACGAAAAGCCCGCATTGCCTGATTCTGGACTATGGCTGGAAGCTTCAGCACTAAATATCTGCAAAGAAGATATTAGCCGAACACCTCGGATTGGTATTGATTACGCAGGGTCACCTTGGGTGGAGGCACCGTATCGCTTTATTCTTAAAATCTAGACGAATTGCGAAAGCAGAAACTCCAGGCGTTAGATACTACTGAACGTCCTCGTCCGATGGGAATAGACTGGGAAGTTTGAGGCTCCAACGATCGTACGGCTCAATTGGGCAAACACGATCAGGTATCGAGTCTAGATTCTTCAAAGGAGAATACAACATTGTCACGTAATGCTGACCAATAGGACGTAATAATTCCGTAGTCCCATTTTCCCAACGCAAGAGAGCGTAGTCGGAAGTACAACGCCATGTACCTTTCTGTTCCTTACCGTTTCTAATACCACGAATAGAACCGAACCGTCCCATTTCTAAACGAGTCAATTCACCCGGAGTACTCAGAAGTTTCCAGTCACCACGGAAGAACTTGCTGGCGTGTTTGGCTGACTTCCAAGAAGGACTGGAAACTCCCGCATTTCGACGAGCCTCATATCTTGCACGCCACGGGTCTTGAGGAAACCATACCACTTTCAATGCTGGCTGGGGTTCAGGTTCAACACTGCTAATTTCTACACTTGGCGGGTAACCTATTTTGTGAAACTTGCCTTCTTCCTTTCGAAGGATGTCATAGTGCCCCGTGTCCCAAACAATGTGAAGTTCGGATCCTTGACGCACCCAAGAACCAACCATGCCGTCTACACCACGATCTGAGTGTGGCCAGTTTGTTGCAGCAGTGCGATCCTCTTCAATGACAATCTGGTAGGGTAATCCCTTGGAGGAAACCACTTCCCATGTACCAAAAAATCCAGTGGAGTCGTCTTCATCCTTCTCTTTTGCTCTGCTGGTTGGGCCAGGATTATACCATTTGCCAACATCAATGGCGTTTACCCGAAGAGCGAATAGTCGCAAATCCGGTTCTCCTGCCATGGCCTTACCTGCATTGTACATGAACACCTCAACCCCTGCATCCGTACGGGTGAGAATCAGTTTATCCCCAGATTCAAGGGCGAAATAGATTCCTTTACCGAACTCCTTCCACTCTGAACGCATAACCCGTTCACCCTTCCAGAATTCCCAGAAGTAGGAAACAAGGTTATTCCCCCGAACGATCATGTAAAGATGACCGTTCACAGGATGAGTCACCCGCCATGCGCCCGTTACTGAGTCATGACTTTGAGCAGAAGGCTGTGCGATAAGGCGCCCTTCATTAATAACGCCCGTGCTAAAACAGGTGATAAGAAGAACAGTTTTGAGAAAAACTCGCATGGGGGATGAAGCCGAAATGAAGTTAGTCGCAGCTTGGTATGATGATCAGTTTGGGAGTGAAGATCAGAAATGCAAGACCTATCAACTTGAGCGATTGCTTCCAAGAATAGAGTAATCGAGCAGCACTCGACTGGTGTGCCCGCGTTGAAGGCAAGACACATCAGTATCCTCTGGTTGGTTATCAAAGACTTCATGACGGAATCTAAAGCGACTGGTTCCTTCAGAATCAGGCGGAGCAAAAAGACCACCGACAAAAGGACAGCCTGGGCGCGTATTTTCAACTGGTGTGTCAGGCTCAATACCAGCAGCAAAGTTAATGTTCGGAAAAGTCAGTCTAGGGAGTGATTCATTGAGAAGTTCAAACGCCATCTCTGCCGCCAATCCTGAGGAAATATCAACATCATCGCGGGCGCGGCTAGGTTTATGCCCTTTCACTTTGCGAACAGCATCATATTCCTCAGATAAGATATTTTGACTGAAGGCAATGGAGGGGATTCCCCAAAAAGCTGCCTCCAAAGCACCCGCAACAGTGCCACTGGCCAGAATCATAGGGAGAGTGACATTCATGCCCAGGTTGATGCCGGACACAACGATATCGGGACGGCAATTATTCACTAAGGACTCAAGAGCGATATTTACACAATCGGTAGGCGTCCCGTCGATAATCCAAGCTGGAACGTCCAAACCTGTAAATTCTTTGACCGAAACAGGATCGCGTCGCGTCATGCTACGCCCTGTCCAGCTTTGCTCCTTGGCCGGTGCAGCTACGATGACGTCAAACTTCTCCTGAAGCCGACGAACGAGGACTTGAAGAAAGTAGGAGTCAATCCCGTCATCATTTGTAACAAGAGCAGTGGGTTTTGTCATGGTATTTGGTTCTTAAAAGAGAGAGCCGGTATCCATAATCTTGGAAACCGGCCCTCTCGTGAAGTTTAAGATTCTGTAAGGTGAACTAGGCTCAGGATTCCGTGGAAGTCTCTTCAGCCTTAGGCTCATCTCCAGCATCCGAAGAATCTGAGGTATCGGCAGGAACATCACCAACAGTTTCGCTGGCGGATTCTGATGAGGAATCAGCATCCTTAGGACTGTCATCGCCCTTGGCCTCCTCAAGATCTTCAAGAGCAGCACGGCGACTGAGCTTCACACGCCCTTTATCATCAATACCGATGCACTTAACGATGAGTTCGTCGCCGAGTTTACACACATCCTCAGTTTTACGGACGCGGAAATCAGCGAGTTCAGAAATGTGAACGAGTCCTTCCTTGCCGGGCAGGCATTCTACAAAAGCGCCAAACTCCTTCACGCCACGAACAATGCCACGGTAGATCTTACCGGGTTCAATGTCACCGACAACCAATTCAATCTCGCGGATGGCCAAAGCCAGAGCTTCTTGATTTTCAGTGTAAACGCGCACGCGACCAGTGTTGTCGTCGTCGATATCAATGTTTGCGCCAGTAGTTTCGGTGATTCGTCGAATATTCTTACCGCCAGGTCCAATGAGCGCACCGATCTTCTCAGGATCAATCTGCATCGTGTGGATACGAGGAGCGTTCTTATTCAATTCCTTTCGGGACTGGGGAAGCTCGGCCTCCATGGAGTCGAGGATCTGTAGGCGAGCTTCAGTAGCTTGCTTGATTGCTTCGCGAGCAATATCGAAAGGCAAGCCCTGAATCTTCAAGTCCAACTGGAATCCCGTAACGCCTTCACGAGTACCGGCAATCTTGAAGTCCATGTCACCAAAGTGGTCCTCGGCACCGAGAATGTCGGTGAGGACAACATGCTTCTCGAAACCGCCGCCTTCTGAAGGCTGAGTTACCAAACCGGCAGAGATACCAGCCACTGGGGCGAGGATGGGGACGCCTGCGTCCATAAGAGCAAGACACCCTCCGCAGATGCTGGCCATGGAGGTGGACCCGTTGGATTCCATTACCTCCGAAACAAGTCGGATTGCATAGGGAAACTCATCCTCTGCGGGAATGACAGGCAATAGAGAGCGTTCAGCTAAGGCACCGTGACCAATTTCTCGCCGCCCCGCGCCGCCC
>CAJWWL010000029.1 GCA_913048125.1 uncultured Opitutia bacterium
TTACCTGAAAGGAAAGAATGAACCATTCACAGGCACGGCGATTTCGTACTACGAGGACGGATCAAAGAAGAAGGAAATCCCCTTCGTGGATGGCCATATGCATGGCACAGAGATTAGGTACTTCAAAGACGGTTCAACCAAGACAGAAAAGTGGGTACGCGGCACTGGAACCGTGATTGGTTATTACGAGGACGGATCAAAGCGTGGAGAAGCCCCACACGTGAGCGGAAAAAAGCATGGCACGCAAATTACCTACTATGAGGACGGATCGAAAAAATACGAAGCCCACTTCGTGAACGGCAAAAAGCATGGAGTTATTATTGGGTATAAAGAGGGGGGTAAGATAGGGTGGAAACAAACTTGGAAAAACGATAGACAGATTTCACACAAGAAATTCTAACCCGCCGCGAAGTCGATCAACCTGGCTGCGTCCTGGTGGCCCATGTCCTCGATGGTTGAGGCTACGGGTTTAGTATTCCCTGTTGGTGAGTAGCTCGGTTGGGCTGCTTTGTATTGAGACAATTCCTCGGTCAGTTCTGCGATCTGGTTATCCCTAGCTGCAATCTGTGCAGAGGCGAATTGCTCTACCCGTGGCAGTCCCTGGGACATTAGAAATCTGAACATGGCAGACTCATGGGCAAAAATAGTGGAAAGATCGTTTTAATCTACAATGGAACCAATCTCCAGCAGTTGACATGAGTGTAACCTGAACCAAAGTAATGGGAACCATGAAACAAACCCAATATTCAAATTTCTTGCCCATCATAATCGCTGTCCTGTGTGGGTTAAAATCTTACGCTTCGGCTGAAGCTCCAAAAACCTTCCGTGTGAATGACCTCACGTTTGAAAGACCGGAAGCCTGGAACTGGGAGCGCCCCTCATCGCAAATGCGCAAAGCCCAACTCTCCGCACCCGGAAAGGATGGTGCGGCCGATGTAGTTTTCTTCTACTTTGGTCCTGGGGGCGCTGGTGGCGTTCAGGCAAACGTGGACCGTTGGATGGGGCAATTTCAGAATGTCTCAGGAAAGAAGACCGAAAGCAAAAAGATCGGTGGTATACCCATAACCTTTGTACAGGCCTCAGGTACATTTTTATCAGGGCCCCCTTTCGGCCAAAAAGTGCCCAAGGCCGGTTATGCCCTACGCGGTGCTATCATCGGTGCCAAAGGCGGAGCAATATTCATCAAGATGACCGGGCCGAAAAAGACTGTGGAGAAGGCGGCACCCGACTTCATGGAGATGGCCGAGAAGTCTTTGAAGTAGCTCTCAATCCGGGATAGCTGGAGGGTTTCCAGCCCATACACCGCTTGAACGTGGTGGAAAATACAAAGGGATTGGCGTAGCCCACTTCTGATGCCACAGATTCAATCTTGAGTTGCCCTTCAGAGAGCAATTCAGCTGCTCTATGCATACGCAACCAAATCAGGTGTTGCCTTGGTGTGCGCCCAAGTTGCCGAAGGCAGAGGCGTTCGAGTTGGCGTTCACCAAGGAAAGCCGCTCGTGCCATCCGCTCATTACTCCAGCCTTCACCAATACTGGCACGAACCTGATTAAACAGTTTTTGTATGCGAGGATCTAACAGCCTAGATTCGGCAAAATCTAACACATAACGGTATACAAGATCGAGCCAAAGAGCCTCCATCTGAGGTTGTTTTCCAATGGTGGCCTCTTGGTGCAAACCTGAAATTGCATGCCGCAAAACTTCGCCGTCAAAAGTCGAAAGTACTGGAGAGTTCGCCTCTGCTACTGGCTGTGTTAAGGCATCCTCTTGAAATCGTACCCAACAGAAGGACCAGGGCTCATCAGGCAATGAATTGAAGGCATGCAACGTACCTGGCGAGAGGAGAAAGGCATGACCGGGGGCGCAAACCTTCCAGCGCCCATCTACGAGGACACGACCGCGACCCTCCAAGGTAGCTAAGAAGTAACTCCCGCCTAGCTCAGTTCTGACGATCTCAAAAGGTGGATTCATCATGGCTGTGCCCAGATGCAAGATCTTGTGCCTCGCCAACGATGAACAGACTGGTGCGCTTGAAATCCAGTTACGCTTATCTTGATCGGAAGAACGTAGTACCATGTATTTGGAATCTGGACTCCTGATGTCGGTTTCAGATAGGCTTTTGTCGGTTTTGGACATTGGTTTTTTCTTGGATCATGGGCGCTAGAGGGCAAAAGTTATTTTGAAACAAATTGACGTTTTTGTCGTTTCTCTGGTTTGTAGGTCCCAAAAGATGGTGCCAAAGAGATTTCTTAAGGGCGGATACAATATGAAAAAAAATTTAATAGCGTTTCTTCTAATCACTTTCAGCGCCATAACTGCTCTTTGTGCGGTTGAGAACCCATCCCCTGAGCAAACCGCCTTTTTCAAAAAAGAGGTAAAGCCGATACTAGAAGAAAACTGCTACCGCTGTCATGGCGGTGAGGACAAATTAAAGGGGCATTTCCGTGTCACCAGCCGTGAAGGCATATTGAAGGGCGGAGATCAGGGCACTGCATACAACAAGGCGGATCCGCTGAAGAGCATTTTCCTAGCGATGATCAGCTACAAAGATGGCGATCATGAGATGCCGCCAAAGGAAAAGTTGCCACAGGCACAAATCGACACACTCACCAAATGGGTCCAAGAGGGACTCCCCTTTCCGGCCGAGGACGAAATTCGCGGAGAATCCGGACACCAAGGATTTGTCATCACAGACAAGCATCGCCAGCACTGGGCTTTTCAGGACGTCAAAAAACCTACTGCGCCCAAGGTCAAAGATGACAAATGGCCCCTTAATGGCATCGACCCGTTTGTACTGGCTCGTTTAGAAAAGGAGGGACTTGAGCCCAGCCAACCAGCCACGAAAGCCACTCTAATCCGCAGGGCTTTTTACGATCTGATTGGCCTCCCGCCCAGTCCTGAAGAGGTACAGGCTTTTCTCTCAGATAAAAGTAACAACGCTTTTGAAAAACTCGTTGATGATCTCTTAGACCGACCTCAGTACGGTGAGAAATGGGGACGGCACTGGCTTGACCTTGTACGCTATGCAGAAACAAATGGATACGAGCGCGATAGTGAAAAGCCTGAGGCTTGGCGTTACCGCGATTACGTAATTCGTGCGCTCAACCAAGATAAGCCTTATAATCAATTCATACTTGAGCAGCTTGCAGGTGATGAACTGCCTGACCGTTCGGCTGATGCAATCATTGCCACAGGATTTCATCGTCTAGGCACATGGGACGATGAACCCGCAGACCGTGACCTTGCGAAGTATGACTACCTAGATGATATCCTCCGTACCACCACGGAAACTTTCTTGGGGTTAACGGTTGGATGTGCGCGGTGTCATGATCACAAGATCGATCCGATACCCACGCGTGACTATTATAGCATCTTGGCTTTTTTCCACGATATCAGCCCACATGGCAAAGGAGGAACCAATCTTGTGGATGTGCCTGCGGCAGAGAACCAAGAAATTTTTGACAAAAAGGTTCGGGACAAGGCCAATCTGGAAAACTCTCTGAGAAAGACCATCGCTGATCTGGACCAACGTTTTCAAGAAAAGCTGAAGGAAAAGTATCCCGCTCTAGGTCTTAAAGCGATCCCTGCCCCAGGATCCCAGCAGCGAGGTGACGACCTGTATCTTCTACCCGACTCTAGAAACAACGGAGAAATTTGGGAATACACTTTTGAAAACCCCGGCGATAACTGGTTTGAAATCGGCTTTGATGATAGCAAGTGGAAAAAAGGACCAGGGGGATTTGGAACGAAGGGCACGCCAAATGCAAAGGTTCGCACTACGTGGAATGGTAAGGATATTTGGCTTCGTAAAGATTTTCGCCTGACCAGCATTCCTGAGAATCTAACGCTCCATATTCATCATGATGAGGATGCGGAGATTTACCTGAATGGTAGCCTTATCCATCGAGCTAAAAGCCATACAACCGACTACATTAAAATCGATGCTTTGGCCAAGGCGGAGTTTTTCCTGCAAACTGGAAAAAATACTTTAGCCGTTCACTGCAAACAGACCGGTGGCGGACAGTACATTGATTTAGGACTTTCCACAGATACCACCGGCGGACCGGACTTGGTGAAACTACTCAATAAACACGGCAAGGAATTATTGGGTGATGATCTAAAGACTCTCAGGCGCGCAAAGCGAGATCTGCAAGCCAGCCTAGAGGTTAAATTAGAGAACAAAACGATAAAGGCCATGGCGGTTGCAGAGCGTGGACGCTCTCCTGTGCATGTTCTAGCCCGTGGCAACCCCCGCCTCAAGGGTGATGTGACACCCCCTGGGTTCCTAACCGTTTTAGGGCAAGAGGAAGTGCAAGTACCCGGAGAATATGCCATAAACAACTCTTCAGGCAAACGTCGGTATCTGGCTGAGTGGATTACCCGTGAAGACAACCCCCTGACTACCCGAGTCATCGCAAATCGTCTTTGGCAATTTCATTTTGGTAGGGGTATCGTGAGAAGCGCTAGTGATTTTGGTACGAGCGGTGACGAGCCCACCCATCCTCAGTTGCTAGACTGGTTGGCAGCCACCCTAGTCGAAAAGGAATGGTCTCTGAAGGCCATGCACAAACTCATTCTCATGAGCCGAACTTGGCAGATGGCATCCACACCGCGAGACGAACCTTTGAAGAAGGATCCCCTCAATCATTTATTTTGGCGCTACGATATGCGTCGACTCACTGCCGAGGAAATCCGCGACTCAATTCTTAACCTCACTGGAGAGCTCAATCTAAAGATGGGTGGCCCCAGTATTACGCCTCCCCTGCCACAGGAAGTTCTTGCGACCTCCTCTCGGCCAGGCGCGGCTTGGCGCGGTCTGTCCGATCCCGAAAATGCGGCTCGGCGCAGTGTGTATGTAAAGGTTAAGCGGTCACTGAAAATGCCACTGTTACTCGGTCACGACATGGCAGATACCGATGGGCCATGTGCTGTACGCTTCAACACCACTGTACCCACACAAGCTCTGACAATGCTCAACAGCGAACTAATCAGTAAGGCAGCCTCCACATTCGCACAACGCTTACTCCAAAACGCTGAGAACAACGAGGACCGTGTCCGTGAAGCTTTTCGTGTCGCATTTTGCCGCGAACCAAAGGCCAACGAAGTCAAGGCAGGTATAGAAATGATCAAGGAGATCCGTGCCAAAACTCAACTTACCGAGGCACAAGCTATCGAGCGATTTGCACTACTCACCCTAAATCTAAACGAGTTCGTTTATCTGGACTGAACCGAACTGCAGACTGAGACCAATTTATAAATCGAAAAACATCATGGCCCAAGAAACCAAACCCCATAACAGCTTCTGTGGACAAACAAGCCGACGCGAAATGCTTCGGAACATCGGAGGTGGATTCCCCGCAATGGCCTTGACTGGCATGCTCGCCAATGACGGGTTCTTTACCCCAAAAGTTGATGCAGCCAGCGGGCTCGACAAGCTTCAAGGCCCACTAGCCCCCAAAATGGGTCATTTCAACGGCAAAGCCAAGAACGTAATATTCCTCTTCATGTACGGTGGGCCGAGCCACATGGACACTTTTGACTACAAGCCTGACCTTTACCCGCTCGATGGGAAAACTATTGACGTGAAGACTTTCGGGCGTGGTGGAAAAAAGAATAAAGGCCGCGTCGTAGGGCCAAAGTGGAAATTTAAGCAATACGGGCAATGTGGGAAGTATGTATCCGACCTCTTTCCGAATCTTGGCACCTGTGTAGATGATATTGCCTTCCTGCACTCCATGACCGCCGATTCTCCCATTCATGGTTCAGCCATGCTTATGATGAACTCTGGCTCAATCCGAAGCGGCAGCCCTGCATTGGGTTCTTGGCTAAACTACGGACTAGGGTCAGTGAATCAAGATTTACCTGGATTCGTTGTCATGCTTGATCCAACTGGTGGCCCCATCAGTGGTGCCAAAAACTGGTCCAGCGGCTACATGCCAGCCAGTTATCAGGGAACTGTTTTCCGGTCCAAGGGCACTCCTATTTTGGACCTGAAAAATGCTCGTGGTATGCCCCAAGACCAACAGCAAACTCTTCTAAAGCATCTTAGAAAATTTAACGAAGGACATCTTTCCGAGCGTTACGACAATACGAATCTAGAGGCTAGGATCGCAAACTACGAACTGGCCTACCGCATGCAGACTGCAGCACCCGAGGCCATCGACATAGAAAAAGAGCCTGATCACATTAAGAACCTCTACGGTATCGATGGTTCCCGCACGGATGACTTCGGACGCAAGTGCCTGCTTGCCCGCCGTTTAGTCCAGCGAGGAGTACGGTTCATTCAAATCTACTCTGGTGGCAATCATAACGATGCCAACTGGGATGCCCATGGCGATCTCGTTAAGAACCACTCTTACCATGCAGGTAACACCGACAAGCCCATTGCAGGTCTGATAAAAGACTTAAAGCAGCAGGGCATGCTAGACGAGACCCTCATCATCTGGGGCGGCGAATTTGGCCGACAACCTACTGCGGAGTATGCCAAGGGTACCGGACGTGACCACAATTCCTACGGCTTCACGATGTGGATGGCTGGTGGGGGCATCAAAGGTGGTGTTAGTGTGGGAACAACTGACGAACTTGGAAGTCGTGCCGTTGATGATCGCTTCCACGTCAAGCACCTACATGCGACGGCATTGCACCTCATGGGATTAGATCCAAACAAGCTCTCCTACTTCTACGGAGGACTCGACCGTAAGCTCGTCGGCGTAGAAGGAGCGGAGCCCATTCAGCAGATCATTGCCTAGCGACATAGACTCCAGCCCAACTTTAAAAAAGCTGCGCCCGAAATGGAGCAGCTTTTTTTATTTGAACACATACGGGCATCCGGACTTAATCCGAACTTTAGTTTGCCGACTTTATATACCCACACACGAATACCCACCAAATTAATATGCAGCAGACAAAAGCCTACGAACCCGGTGAAATCATACTAAGCCAAGGTGAATCCAGCCAAGGCTTCTGCATCCTAAAGAGCGGCACTCTAGAAGTCGTCAAGGGCGGGAAGGTTATTACTGAACTAGGAGTCCCCGGTACGATTTTTGGTGAAATGAGTGACATTCTTGGTGAGCCTCGCGTGAGTGACGTTCGAGCCAAGGAGGAGGCGTTAGTAATCCATATCGAGAAAAGTATTGATGAACTCGTAGTCCAAGATCCCAGCATCGCAAAAAAGCTCATCTTTACCTTGGCAAAGCGCCTTGAGCAGACCACGGGTATGCTCGAAAACCTATTGCCTGATACCGACACTCTCTCTGAAGACCATGAATTGGAAATCCTAGTCATTGACGACAAAGAGTCCATGGTTGAGCAGATTGCTCGAGATCTGGGAAATAGACCATGGCAAGTCACCGGCGTAGAAAGTGCCGGAAAGGCAATCGAAATGACCAAGCGAGGGAACTATGCTCTCATCGTTCTGAGCCTCAATCTTCCAAATCCTGAAGATTCGATGGATTTCCTTCGCGCAATGCGGAAAAACCCGCGCACACGTACGACTCCCCTCCTTGCCTCAGTAGTCAGCACAGACTCTGAAATGAAAAAAAGAGGTCGTAACGCCGGAATAGAGAACTTCTTAGAGAAACCCGCGGAGCCACGCATGGTAGAGTCCGCAATCATGCAAGCTCTAGACCTCGATACCACAGGCCTTTACTGCTCAATAACGGATGGAGTCCTCCATATTAGTTTTCCTGCCGACTGTTCAGAATTCGATAAGACTGAAATTGTCGCTAGCGCGCCCAGCGGAATCTCCGACGCCATTGACACTGGAATCAGAAAGGCAGTGATCGATGTAAACCAAATTGCTGAGTTTGATGAAAGTTTTAGAAAACCTGTAGATCAGCTGGTGAAGATTGTCAGTGACACCAAACTACCCTTTGCAATAGTCGGATCTAGCGAACAAGCTGCTGAACTCAATAAGGAACGAGCAGAGGGCAAAGAGTTATCGATATATCCCTCTTTTGCTGAAGCCGTTGCCAATATTGGCGCCGCGGAGTCCACTCCTGCAGCAACTACTGAGACCGAAGCGACTGCATCCTCAGAGGATGCGGGAGAAGAGAAAGCTGCTGACTCGAAAGAAGAAAACGGGGAAGGCTGATTCAGCTGCCCGGCTTTGTCACCGGGATTGAAGCTAATTCGACAGGTAGATTTTCTGCTTTGTAAGTTGGAAATGACAATGCAGCAAGACTGAGGAAAGGCAGCCCAAAATCTGCATTTCCTGAACTTCGATCCACAATAACGCTAACTGCAATTGGATCGGCTCCAGCCTCTCGTACTATCTTGAGCGCCTCCTCGACGCGCCCACCTCTAGTAACCACATCTTCCGTGATGAGTACTTTTTCACCCGGCTTCAGTTTGAAGCCCCGTCGGAGAGCGAGATCACCTTCAACTTTTTCCAGAAAGATGAAACGTCGCCCGGACTGCCTAGCAATCTCTTGGCCTATGACCAGTCCCCCCATGGCTGGTGCCACTACAGTTTCAAACTCAACCCCACCCAGTTTTTCCAAGGTCATTTCAGCAAGGCGAGTCACCGCAGCCATATCCTGACAAACCTGCGCACACTGAAAAAAGTGACCGCTGTGCAAGCCAGATCGAAGGACAAAGTGTCCCGTCAATAGAGCACCAGTCTCTTCAAAAATCTTCAATACTTCGTCTTGAGAATTGTCCATGGGCGGAACCAGAAATACCTTTCTGAAAATTGCCAAGAACCTTTTCGCTAAATTTAGATTTTTTCGATGGCAACCCATTTGAATGGCTCTAATTTAAAGTCAATTTTCTGAGTCTTGAACCGAATCCAACGCTACATTTTCCGGGAAGTGTTCATAGGGGCGTTTCTGTCGCTCCTTGTACTTGTATTTATCCTCGTTGCGGGTAACGCACTCCGAGACAAGCTCACACAGTTCATGGAGGGGCAGCTCTCCCTTAAATTCATGCTCGAAATGCTGGGCCTTCTGCTGCCCTACGCAGTAAAATACGCCCTGCCACCAGCTCTTTTAACAGGAATCCTACTAGGACTAGGCCGATTGTCTGCTGATTCGGAAATAACAGCAATGCGAGCCAATGGATTTGGACTCGGTAACCTAGCTACACCTATATTTTTGCTGGCATTTCTGTTAGCGGGCATCTGCTTCTATATTAACTCTTGGGCTGCCCCAAATGCACGCACTCAGTACAAGACTCTCCTCGCCAGAACCGCTCAAGAAAACCCGTTGTTCTTTTTTCAGCCCGGCACCTTCATTAAAGACTTTCCAGGCTATATTCTCTACGTAGGTGACTTCGATGGGAAGGAACTTCGAGACTTCTGGGTATGGAGCACGGCAGGCCATGAAAACAAACCCGACGAACAGAATCGCATTCGACAAGCCATGCGCTTCGAAACCAGTCAAATTGAGTATGAGCCTGAAACCAATACCCTTGTTCTTACTCCTCGTAACCTGCATGTAGAGGTCAACGATAAGGACGATCCTGAGAACTTCCAAGGAGACTATCGTCCTGGCATGGCTGGCAGTACCGTGCTTCGGTTCAACCTAGATGAGCGTGGGCAGGATCTTGGTATACGGCGTAAGCCGTCCATGCTCACCTTTGACGAACTCATTAAAAGCCGACAGCAACTCTCCAGGATATCACAACCAAGCGAAGAGGAACAAAAAAAGCTTCTTGAGACAAATATGCAGCTACAAACTAACGCCTCCATGGCCTGCTCGGTTATCGCCTTCGCGGCAATAGGCATCCCCCTGGCTATTCGGACAGGACGTAGAGAAACCATTGCAAATGCGGTTGTGGCTATTGGTCTGGCTCTTGGCTACTATGTAATCTTGATCCTACTCGGTCTTCTTGAGAACCGACCGGAGTTACGACCAGATCTCCTGACTTGGGCACCTAATCTATTGTTCGTGTTAATTGGTCTAGCACTTGTTCGCCGCATCGGTTAAATAAATCTATGAAGACTATCATCTGCAAAAAGCCTGGCAAATTCGTCTTTACAGAGACTCCAGAGCCCGAACCAGCCAAAGATGAAGCCCTTATAAAAATACGCAACATCGGCATCTGCGGCACAGATCTGCACGCTTATCGAGGTCAACAGCCCTTTTTCGAATATCCCCGCATCCTAGGTCATGAGCTTTCTGGAGAAGTTATACACCCCGGTAGCAACCCAGAGCTCCAGCCAGGCGATCAAGTTGTGGTGAATCCCTACTTATCGTGCGGCAAATGTATCGCCTGCCGCCACGATCGGACTAACTGTTGTGAATCTCTCCAAGTTCTAGGCGTACACTGTGATGGTGGTATGCGCGAAAGAATCACGGTCCCTGCCAGTAACCTTATTCCTGCAAAGGGCCTCGGGCTCGACCAAATGGCTACAGTCGAATGCCTTACTATTGGTGCCCACGCAGTCAGACGCTCTGAGATCCAAGCTGGAGAATGGGCTGCTGTCGTAGGTACAGGTCCAATTGGAATTGGTGTCATTCAATTTGCACAAGCGGCTGGGGCTCACGTCATTGCAGTGGATGTTAATGAAGGCCGTCTTCGCTACTGCAGGGACGTCCTCGGAGTGGACGCCATCGTAAATGCAAACTCTGATCCAGTTTATCAGCTAAAAGAACTGACTGGGGGGGACAAACCGACCACTGTCTATGAAGTCACCGGGAACAAGGGGTCTATGGAAGCATCTTTTAATTTTTGCGCCCATGGCGGACAGCTTGTTCTCGTAGGCCTTGTTAAGGATAGCCTTAGCTTTGATGACCCTCACTTCCACAAACACGAGCTTACACTGCGGAGTAGTCGTAATGGGACTGAAGTAGACTTACGCTATGTTATCAAATCGATCCGAGCTGGTCAAATTGACACCGAAAATTTCATCACGCACCGTTGTGGATTTAATGAAATGATTAGCCAGTTCGACTCTTGGCTACAGCCCGAAACGGGTGTGATCAAAGCAATGGTTGAGTTAGAGTGAATAAGCTCTAAGCTTCTATCAATGCCCGAAAATGATGCTCCACTGCCTTGGCTAGTCCTGAAAGATTATAACCGCCCTCAAGCATAGACACCAATCGGCCGTCCGAGTGCTCATTGGCAACGTCCAGCATCACTTTGGTCAAGTCCGAGAAATCCTCGTCAGTAAGCCGAAAATGACCAAGAGGGTCTTCTATTCTTGAATCAAATCCAGCAGAGACAAGGATTAGGTCGGGCTTAAATTTGTTTGAAGCAGTAACCAGCTCTGTCTCAAAAGCACTAACAATCTCCTTGCGTCCAGCACCCGCAGGAAAAGGCCTATTTAAAATTGTTCCAAGGCCCTTACCTGAACCCGTCTCCTCCCGAGAACCAGTTCCAGGATACCAAGGAGCCTGATGCGTAGAGAAAAAGAAAACAGAACCATCCTCGTAAAAAATATCCTGAGTACCGTTACCGTGATGAACATCCCAGTCCACAACTAAGACCTTCTCTGCCCCATGTTTGTCCTGTGCGTATCTGGCGGCAAGGGCCACGTTGTTGTAGATGCAAAAGCCCATGCCCCTATCTGGTGTAGCATGATGTCCCGGAGGTCGCATACCACAAAATGCTCTACGTGGTCCATCTTCACCAAAAACTAAGTCCACTGCCACCAAGCCCGCACCTGCAGCAAGAGAGGCAACTCTTTGGGACTTCGCGCTAATCACTGTATCACCCGTGCTTAAAACGGAAGCACCTGATTCAAAATCAGATGATAATTCCTGAAGATAGCCTTTGGTATGACAACGCAGAAGAGATTTCTCTGGAATCTGCCTTGGACGAACAAGTAACCAATCTTCTGCGTTACCCGCTGCTTGGATACCCTTATCTACCGCATCCACTCTTCGAGGTTGCTCGGGGTGCCCCAGACCCGTATCATGACCCTTGCATGACTTATCAAAAATTAATGCGGCTAACGGCTTCTCAGCATTATTCTCAAAACTTTTTTTTTGGTCCTCCATTTGAGTATTTACGCCGACTAAGAGAACAAATTGTCAAGTTTTTCAAAAAAAATTCACAAACGGGTTGCAAAACCATCAATCTTGGGCGAATGTGATTCTTGCTTTTTCCATCCCCATCATCATCCACACAACTACCTCAAATTGAAGGAGGCGATATTTTCTTCGCCCACTTTCAGTCCACCCTGATCTTAAAGATTAATTATTGCTTGCTTGCCTCGCGTGTGTGTGTCAAATTAGTTTGTCTGATCAATCCCCTCCCCATGTCTAAAACAATAAATTCCTATGAGTGACATGAAAAAAATCCTCGTCCTACTGACCTTGCCTGTGCTGACCCTTAGCCTATGGGGAACCGCAACAGAATCTAGCGGGACCCAATCCATATCAATCGCTGCTGGGTCTTCCGACCGCTACGAATTACTCAGCATAGCACTCAACGCTGATGCAGTTTACACGGGTTCTATTGACAGCATTTCCGGTTATGCTGTCACGCTCGACTCTGCCGACTTTTCCGTATCAGACCTAACCACCTACCCTCACTTTCTTCGCATAAAAGCAGATGGTAACAATCAGGGACAAGTATATCTCATCGTTTCCCACACCTCCACTGGCTCCAGTGATTCTGTTACTGTAAACACCAGCCCCTCCGCTCTCTCTACAAATGATGAGGTCACTATTGTACCTGCTCATACCCTTGCCTCTCTTTTCGGCTGCAATCCAACTACGATAGGAAGTATCAGTGTCTCAGGAAGTGATGTCACTATAAACACCGGTTCTAACCATGGATTGAACACCGGAGATCAAGTCACACTTGCAAGCATTAGCGGCAGCCCAAGTCTTAGTGGTGACTTTGACATCACTCGCACAGGTGCAACCAGCTTCACAATAGACGATTTTGACGGCACAGGCGGCAGCTATACTGGTGGAACCTACTACCAAGCAAGTTGGCCCACAATCGGCAGTAATACGTCTTCTGGTGACGGCAGCTCGAACAACGAAGTACTCGTTGGTAAGCCTTCCAAAGCAGATAATGTTATCGTGTGGACTACCTATGGTTGGAAGACCTATTTTTATTACAACAACAAGTGGCAGACTTACGGCACCCGATCCAGTCAAGACTTTACAACAATTTACCCTGACGAAGGACTGGTTCTTGTACGCCGCGATACCGATTCTTACGCACTAACCCTTTCTGGCGTAGTGCCCGCAATCAAATCCCAAGCTTTCCATCCAGCAGGAGACAACAAATTTTTGTTGAGCAATCCCTATCCTGTTGCAATAGGGCTTACAGATCTTGGTCTGCATAGCTCGTCAAACTGGACCAATAATGATTCCGCCTCGTCGGCTGATCAAGTTCTTGTCTGGACAGGGACCAGTTGGTCCACGTTCTACAAAAAAGCTTCTGGAAACTGGGCCAACACATCTGACTCTATCAACTACAGTAATCCTGCGACGGTTACAGCCACAGCCGGTTCAGGAGGAGGAAATGCACTACAAACAAGTGATCTTACGCTTTCCTCGGGCGGTACTGGATACAGTTTTGGTAATACGAATTTCAGTGTCACCCCTTCTGTTTCGATAACTGGTGGTGGTGGTTCTGGTGCAACAGCATCTGTAACTCTTAGTGGTGACTCGGTAAACTCCATCACCATCACCAATGGTGGCAGCGGTTACACATCCGCACCAACTGTTACAATTAGCTACACACAAATTCCCTCTGGTGCATCCGTAATGGTTGTACGCCAAAGCGGTGGTGCCGGAGGCAACGAGTACGTTCAAGCCAATTCTCCATACTAAATTCCTGAAAATCTTCCCCAAGACCATTCCAGCATTACATCGCCTATATACGTTTCGTAAGTTTCTCCTTTAACCCCAAAATTTCCCTCCCCGCAAATGAAACCTAGGTATATACTACCTCGGATACCAACTGTTCTACTATTGAGTGGAACGGTTGTTTTGCTTAATGGTGACTTCACTGTTAGCTGGGATGATGGCTTTGAAAGCTTTACAGATTTTTCAGGTACTGACCTTACTTCAGGTGGAGCAGGAAACCAAAATGGAGATCTTGTTGAGTTAGGCTACTTCACAGAATCTAACAACAGTAACCTCTTTCGAGGAAACTGGATACCCCTCACATCGGGGACCCGTATAGGGGATACAAGTGACGGAACAGATGCAGGAGATGGAGCCTTCACTTTCTCTACCAAGTTCGATTCCACTGATGGTAATGCAACAACATTTTACTCTTCTGCACTGAAGTCCATCACCGTAGGATCAGGTGGAAGTGGTTACACTAGCGCACCAACCGTAATCATCTCTCGAGGAACAGGTGATAGCAGTGGATCCGGCGCATTTGCTACTGCGACAGTAGGAGGAGGAGCAATTACTGGTGTAACCATAACAAACGGAGGTACCAGTTACTCGGTTGACCCAACTATTACATTTGATGGTGGAGGTGGGTCCTCAGCATCTGCAACTGCTGATCGTTACGACTACACTGATACAAACACAGGTCTGAGGAGTGTTGAAGTCACCAATGGAGGTAGTGGATACACTGAGAATTTTGCAGTAACCTTTTCTGGAGGCGGAGGATCAGGAGCAACTGGAGAAGCTATTGTGTCAGGTGGAACGATAACTAAAATTCTTATTAGAGATACAGGAACAGGCTACACCTCAATTCCGACTGTCGACTTATCTGCAGGAAGTGGCTCAAGTGGTACAGCTACAGCTAGTTTCCTCCCCCAGTCTGGTCAACTACTTGCAATACGTTTTTATGACGGAACAACAAATGCGGCTGGCACATTATTTAATACAGTAGCAGCCCCTAGCACGACACCAGGATGGAATGCTTGGCCAACGAGTGACACCGACCCGAATACTCCAAATCTAAGTGCTGACAATACACTAACTGGAATTTTGTATCAAACTGATGCACATAGCATTAGTAAAGACCTGATCACAGCTGTAACAGATATAGGCACAGGCCTCAGTGTGACTTCCCTAGAGGGTTCAGTTTACACCAGTGGAAATACTACTGGAGGGACGCTGACAGCTAATCTTTCTAGCAACGAGACCTTCTCCGGTATTCTTTCAAATGGATTCTTTGAAGACTCTGATGATGGTAAACTTGCGCTAACAAAAACTGGTTCAGGGACTTTAACCTTAAATGGGGCAGCCAACACTTTCAGTGGTGATACCACAATAAGCGGAGGTACTTTAACGCTAACTGGATCTGCTACTATCGATAATACACAAAATATTTACCTTAGTTCTGGGACCACTCTCAACGTCACTGGTCTTAGTAGCACCTTTACACTCGATGATGGACAGTCATTAGCAGGCACAGGAAGCATCACGGGCGATATTACTTTTGCATCCACTAACTCCACAGGAGCAAACTTTCAAGATGGGTCAAAGATAAAGCCTGGCGACACTGCAACAAACTATGGAATTGGAAAAATTGAAGTGACTGGTGCAGGCACGTGGAATGCAGGTACCACTTACCAATGGGAAATAAATGACTTAACAGGCGATGCAGGAGATGCAAATGGAGATGGAAAAGGTTGGGACTATCTAACATTCAGCGGAGCACTAACAATTGCTGGAGATACAAATAACAAGATTCTTTTGGATATCGCTGCACTTGATGGTTATAACTCACCCTACAATTTACTAGGAGAATCCGGTGTAGGTAATACGCAAAGACCCGCTATTAACCGTACCCTGAAACCTGGATATGAATTCGAAATTGTTCATGCAGAAGGCGGTATTACAGGATTTAACGCAGATCATTTTGAAATTGAGTACACCCACTTTTACCAGCAATGGGATGACCCTTTTCACAACTGGAACCTTACCCTCGGAAACAGTAACAAAACCCTTTACCTCACTTACTCAGCAGTTCCAGAACCCTCAACTTACGTTATGGTAAGCGGATTACTGGTTTTGCCTGCGGTTACACTATACCGACGCTGGAAGAAGAAAAAGGCTAAAGCTACCGAAGAGGAAGAAGAGCCCCTGGAAAAGGCATAAATTCCTACCTCAACCTCTGGGCGGTGTAAAATGCCAAGGAGTTGACCAGTTTCATGCCCGTTTTAGATCGCAGGTTTTGGGAAAGTTGAAGCTCGTACACTCGATCAGCCTTCAAGTCTTCCAACTCCACTGATACAGTCGTATTGCTCGTCAGTTTTGCCGAGTTCACCTTAACGACTTCCTTATTTCGCTGCGGTGAACCGTAACCTCGGTGGTAGCTGTAGGAGTATCTCTTTATGGAGAAGTGTTCTACATTGGCAAAATTCGAGGAATCCACGGGGTGAGTGAAGTTAAGCTCAAACCCAGACTGAGTTAAATGCATGCTCTTTAGCTCGAAGGGATTCTTTCCCTTCCAAGATATCCTTTGTAGGCCCTTCTCCCCTGCCCAACCATGGTTGCTATGTCCTACCCATAGCGATCCATCTGGGCCAAACTCCAAACGATTGTTACCACGCTTTAGGCCATTACCATCAAAGAAGGGGATGCACATACCCTGCAAAACGCCATCGATCCGTTCAAGAGCTACCCGCATGATACGACCCTTGTTCATTTCTCCCACAAACAATTGCCCTGCAAATGGACCAAACCTCCCGTTAGAAGAGTCGACTAGAGGTTGAGTGGGTGAATTCGACATCAGTCCGTGGGGAAACTGGATCGCCGCAGGAGTACGTAAAGAATCAAGCTCTTCAATGGAACGACTAAGCGGACGCCCCTCCCAGCCTTCCCGCCAGAGCAAGCTAGCGGCATGGCCATAGAACTTTCCTTTTTCTACATGGTGCATTTTACTTGTACCCACCCAATCACCTTGATTGTCGGTCACGAACAAGTTGCCCTCCAAGTCGAATCCAAGGCCATTGGGAGTACGAAAACCTGATGCATACGGTATAGTTTTGCCATTTGGAGAAATCTGCAAAACCCAACCCCGATATGGGACACAAGCATACATCCGGTCCATGTAGCTGAGAGGATTAAATATACCACGCTTCTCATGCCGGACACCTGCGCCACTTGATGCCGTACCCAGCGCAACATAGAAGTTTCCAGCACTGTCACGTACCGGTCCAAAGTTGAATTCATGGTAGTTTCCTGAAATACCAAAGGCATCACTAAGCACTTCGTACTCATCAGCAATACCGTCTGAGTCAACATCTCGGAGTTTTGTAACTTCCGGTCGCTGGCAAACTACTATTTCCTGATCATTAACAACGGAAATCCCTAGAGGAGTGTGTAAGCCCTCCGCAAACAAAGTCCACTCGCCAGTATCCGGCTTCAGCGTGTAGACCTGACCATCCACGAAACAAACCGCCAACCGCCCATCAGGAAAAAAATCAAGCCCATCAACCTGCGTACCGCTTTTGCTAGCCATGGATAGGGCCCCGGGTAGAGGTACATTCTCTAGTTCATAGTAGTCATCAATGCCAGCAGTTGCCAAATTTACAACAAAGCCAAAGAACAAGAATATCCATTTCAACTTCATCGTGCCAACAGCTCCTTTACTTCGGCTTCCTTCAAGGGTCGTGAGTATAGCCGGAATTCATCTAGTTTGAAAGGTCCACCCCGAAGTTTCGGGCCTAAATAAAACTCTGTATCTCTGGCAAAAGACTCAGTTAGGAACGGTTCCACACCTAATTTTTCACCATCTAAGAAGAAAGTTGCCTTGCCGTTAGTTGCGCTGACGGCCACATGGTGCCAAACCTCTTTGGCCAGCAACGGCTTGCCGGAAGGAGATGAATCGGGCGTTGGCGAATGAAAATTTGGTGCATCGTCGGTGTTCAAAATAGCAAGATAATCCACGTTGGGCCCGCTCGAACCAATGGAGGACAAACGCACGACATGATTCCCTGGTTCAAGCCTGACAGGGATGTCAGCATTCTGCCAAGACTCCCAGGTTTTAGAATCTGCAAATGCGTAACTGGCAACCAGTACGGCACCATCCAGTTCTACCTTCAAGGGCCGCCCTCCTCCAGGAAGTGCGTACCGAAACCGAAGAAGGTATTCGCCAGCCCTCTCCACTTGGAATATCCATTCAATGCTCTCGCCAACATCCTTGCTGAAATCTACATATCCGCTTCCAGCATGGCCACGGTTCTTACTTGCTCTTGAGGCGCCTTGCACCTTGGCGGATTCCGCTTCCAGTTGCCCGCTATTAGGAACAGGCAACTCCTTAGTAGTCCCCAAATGAAAACCAACACCATCATAGGACAACACCGGACCACTTCCGTTTTCACCCCAGCCACAAATCGAAGGTTGGCTGATAGCAGGGTTACTGACACGAATCCAGAAAGACAGCCCCAAAGCATCGGCAAAATTTCCAAAAGCATGCTCCGTCGGGATGACTGGAGAACTGTCGAACAACCAAGCCCGACCCAAATGCCCTTCAGTGAGCCGACCCTTGTTAGAGTAATGCCGGGTCAGGTCGTCCATACTCCAGTACTCGGTAGGTGCACGGTCTGCCACCTCGACCATCTCCATGGTGAATTCGACCGCATCGGCAGCACTAAGATAAAGGGTGTCGCCTCTCCATGTCCCCTTATCGGAGGTAAAGTCGACGCCGGCCAAGATGTCCCTGCGAAACTGAACGCCCTGTTTCAACCCCTTGAACGAAAACCTCCGCACCAAGCCGCTCCTACCTGGTAGTTTCACGATAAATTCGCGCACCTCGCTGGGGCCAACGCGATAGCGAAACTCAGGGATTCCATCGATAAAGCGATAGCCGAGGAACTGTGTCGAAGGTACCTCGTCCGGTTTATCCATAAAGCGAAACGGAAACTGAGGCTCCCGGTAATAAACGGGGCCGAGCAAGGTCGGTAGCGTGCGCCAGCGCCCATAGCTGCCATGCCGTTGGATGAAACCACCTCGCCATGCATAGCGCAGGCGGCAGTTACCCGCGTCCCAACAATATGCATGACCACCCGGCAACGCCACAGCGATTGCCGCCGGACTACTACCCGGCATGAATGTGCGCACGAGTTTAGCCTTAGACAGTGGTAAGTCCGTTGGTTCGGCTGTCAGTTCTTCCGATGACTTTTTCAAAAGGCCATCAAGCGCCTCCGGACGCACCTTAGAGACAAACATCGTACCGTGCATTATAAACCCATGTCCTGGAAAAGTGCAGACATAAGGATATTCGCCAGACTCCTTTGATGCCTTAAACTCCAATACAAACTTCTGCCCTGGCATGACAATAGGCGTATATGCAAGTACAGCAGGAATCTCTGGTACGAATTGCTTTTCAAGACCTTGAGCACCTAGGGCGATGGCTGCCTCCACGACCTGCATGCGCTTGCCGGGGCTGGTAAAGACAATGTTGTGCATCATCTCGTCGTTATTGGTGAAGGTGAGCTTCACTCTCTCGCCGGGCAGCACATGAAAACCTGGCAAGTCGAACTTGAGGCCGGGCTTAACACCCATTCGTATTTCCACCCCGTGCGTGAAAGTAACTGCCCAAAAAACAAGAACAGCAAGGGGGGATTTTCGAAAAATCATAGCTCGCGGATCTTCAAATTCCTGAACCAGACCTTGCCCCCATGATCCTGCAGCATAATACGACCCTTCTTTGTCCCAAAGGTTGGGCGCTTTTTGAACTTGCTGGCTCCGTGGAGAGCTACCCATTCGGGGGATCCAATTTCAATTTCGACGACAAGTTTGCCGTTGAGCCAGTGCTCGAGCCGACTGCCCTCAGCCATTACACGTGAGGCGTTGAACATTCCAACCGGCTTGAGCATCTTGTCGGCCCGCGGACCCTTGATGGCGTAGAGGCCAGCCGCCGCGCCCTTGGCATCCGGCTTGTACTTCCACTGGGCATCGTCGAGGACCTGATACTCGAGACCTAGGACGGATCCAGAATAGTCGGCAACGCGATACTTCACACCGCTGTTGCAACCAGCTACAACCTTCCATTCAAAAGAAAAATCAAAGTTCTTAAAGCTGGCTTGGGAGTATAGATCGCCGGACTTGGCTATTCGAACGATGCAGCCGTCTTCCACCTTCCATCCTTTACCTGGAGGAGAACCGTCCTTAGAAGTCCAACCTGAGAGACTTATGCCGTCAAAGAGGGATTCTGGCTTTTCACCTGAAAGATACCCTCCAAAAAGAAGGCACAGCAATAGTGTAAGCCTATGCATCAGTTATTTTCCAAATCCTGAATGCGCTTTTCTAGGGCCTTAATTTTAGGTGTCTGGGCATAGGCTGCTAGGCAGAGTAGCAAAATCGCACCGGCTATAGCCACAACAAAGCCAGCAGTTGGATTAGAGGCTTTGTCGACGACAGCAGTGATAGCTGCAACAAATGCACCGACTACAGAGATACCCATGAGAATATTCCATACAGTCAATTTGCCACCCTTGGGCTTTTCCTCGCCCATGAGCTTTTTGCTGTTCATCATCATGAAGAAAGTAGTGTAAGCAATAGGTAGGAGCATCATACCGAAGGCCGATACTAAGATCGCAAGCCAAAGCTTAGCCGGGCCATCCCAAACCAAAGGCCAGATCGCACCACAAATTCCAGCTACTAAACAGCCAACCAAGTGCAATTGCCCTCCTTGAGGCTTTCCTAGCAATTCGCAGAAAGCATAGCCGTTAATTAACATGAGGATGATAATGGTGGAAAAGCCCATCCCAAAGATTCCAAAGCCAAAAACATAACTTGCCTTTGTCTCACCGAGGATTGGGGACAATGCGGCAGAGAGCTGGAAGGCATCGCGCTTGATCAGCGAGGAGGCGATCTGGCGCTCCTGCGCCGGG
>CAJWWL010000030.1 GCA_913048125.1 uncultured Opitutia bacterium
GTTCTCTGGTGTGTTCGGAGATCAAAAATAAAGACGGGATCGTCGATTCCATGAAGGAATTCTTGGGGGCGGGCCGATGATTCAGTATCTCAAGGTACGGCCGCTGTCGGCTCATTTGGAAAACTGGCGAGTCAAAATCCAAACGATTGCTGCCGACTTAAGGGTAAGTTAGGCAGTACTAAATGCCTACCATCTTACGCAGCACCCTTAGCACTTATCCAAGCCTCAACTCAATGATTGACCTGGAAATCCAAACCCTTCGTAACGATCAATTGGAACAATTGAAACAAGGTGTCCAAAAACCAGGCACAACCTTGTTGTTAATTAATGGTCCTCACGGCGTTGGAAAATCTAGCATAGTTAGAGAGTTCATCAACGTCATTGAGTCATCGAAAGATCCTATACTTTGGCTAGACCCTTCAAGTATTCGGAATGATGAGGACTTGTTGAAATATCCGCAATTGCTATCCCATTCTCTAAAAACAAATAGTCCACTCATAAAAGGTAAGATAGAGGATGCAGCCCAAGAATTAGGTAGAGAAGCTTTCCGGCTTGAAGCATTAGCTACTCAGACTGCTGCTGGAACTAAAGAAAACGCTGACCCTTTACCTAACCTAGCTGATACTTGGGTCAGGATTATGAAGGAGAAGTTCATGGTTGAACATAAAGTTCAGGATGGAAATGAGACATTTACTCCTTGTTTACTGATACTCCTAGACGACTTTGAAACGTTAAGCAAATCCCAGCAACTATGGCTTAAGGAACACTTAATTGACGGTTTAGCAGAGGAATCAAAAAGCCCTCTATCCTTCATAGTAACTACCACACCTGAAGAGGTGGAAAACACTAGGAACTTTTTTCCTGAAGATAGTTTTGGTTATATTGATATCCCGTTGAGTCCTTTTACCGAAGAGCAACTCGAAGACTTTCTTCTAAAGGTCTCATTGCCAGAGGTAGATCCAAAAGATTTTCTAAAACAGACAACTGGCTTGCCCGAAAATATTAAAAAAGTTGCTGACGACCTTCTGAATCGTGACTTGGGGGAAGATGACTTAAGAATGGTAGAGAACTTACTCGCAGGTAAAACCCCCGAACAGCTTGAATGGATTGAAGTAACTGCTCATTTACCGGAGTACAATGCGGAAGGACTACGACTCTATTTTGAGGAAAAGATAGCAGAGACTGCCTATGTTTGGTTAGGAAACCAAGGTTCACTTGTCAGGCTTACAGATGGCCAATTAGCTTATGACAATCAGATGAGAAGTTCTCTTCTGCATTGGACTCGAAAGAATAATCCGTCGAAATTTCAAAAGCATAATCACATGGCAAGTCAGTACGTAAAGCTTCTGCGGAAATTCAATGGATCACAAGGATGCGAGTATATCAACCATCTAGCGTGTTTGAATTTCTTCGATGAAACTGACTTACAGCACTTACTTGGTGTTTCGGCAGAGGAATATATCAATTTCATCGAAGATAATCCTCAATTCTTCGAAGTTAGTGGTAGAAACAAACGAGTGCTTACTGAATACTTTGATATTGTACAAGAGTACAGAGCTCTACTCCCTTCCTCTACCACAGAGGCACTTCGTAAAAAGGCATCTGAGTACTGGGCAGCAAAGTCGGATAACTTAAAGGGAGAGATGCAGACGCTAAAGCAAAGAAAGACTGTCGAGGAGTCAAAATTACAAGAGGTTCGTAGTAAAATTGCAGAACTGGATAACTACCTGGATAAGGATGTTGCAAAAGTATCTGACGAGGAAAAAGAAAGGGTTGCCTTCGAAGAAAGACGCAAACTTCTAGATGAAGCAAAGCAATCAGAGGTTGATCGACGTGTAAAAAGTAGTAGACGACTCCACACGGTCATCAACTCGATACTGATTATTGCAGGTATTGCTTTCTTTTATTTCGGTATTCTAGCAGGGCAGATGTCAGACCCCGTAGCCACCAAGGGATTGCAGTCCTCCCCTCTTGTCCCTTGTCTGTTCGGCGTGGCCCTTATTGTGGCAGGGATCCTCCGCCCGTTAAGGGATCGGATTACGATTCAAACTTCTAAGTTGGAGTCCCGTCTGGAAAAGAAACAAGCCAAGGGATCAAAAAAGGCGGCTAAGAAAAAAGGCGGCAAGAGTGAAGACTCCGGAGAGAATGAGGAAACCACATCGATTCAAACTTCTTCCCCCTATCCTGAAGAACTATCAGGTGCAGAGACTTTGATTATGTTTAAGCGTTCTAGAATCGAGGCAAAGGCTGATGAGATTCAAGAACGGGTTGATGACTTGAGAGAGGCGGTCAGGGAAATTGAACAGACGCTTGAAGAGCCTCTTGTCGCTTAGATAGCCAAAACAACGCAGGTGAATCTCAGAAAGGTCTGACGATGCGTAAACCCTGCCTTTCGCAGGGGTATTGTCCCGAGGAATCAGTCCTGACTGCCAGGTTTCTTAACAGGTTTTTTTCTTCCGAGTGAAATACTTTGAAGAGCCTGTTTGGCTACTGGAGGTAGAGCAGGACGCTTAAGTCCAGAGGGAAGTCCACCTTTCTGGTCCCCTGAAACAGCAGCGGCTTGGGTCATGGCCTTTTGTTCATCGAGAACTTCCTTGCGGAAGATAGTAATCTCCCGAGGTGCATCGATGCCAATTTTCACAGTGTCGCCTTCGACCTTGGTAATGCGGATTTCAATATTGTCTCCGATTACAATGGCCTCCTCGACCTTTCTAGAGAGGATAAGCATGTATTTTCCTCATGGAATGATTGAAGCAAAAAAGCCTCAATCAGTCCCAGTAGGCTCCTCTCCCTCAGTACTGCCAGTAGGCAGTTCGTATTTAGCGGAGTACCGCTCATAATTGGTGATAATGACCTGCTTACCCTGACGGGATCGACGGTTAACAATGAGGGGGCCTACAAGGTTTGCAGTGATCTTCTGTGGCACATCCTTGTCGATCGTAACAATATTCAGAATGAGGACATCATCTGGGGATTCGATACCCAAATAAGCTACATCCGCATCAGGAATCTCCACAGTGTAATCAGGGATAAATCCGATAGGTTCGAGAACGATAAAGGCGAGCCCATCCTGCTTTTGCTCCTGAAGCCACATGAATGGGAGTTCTTCAGGATTGTAGATGAGTTCACAGGTCGCCAAATCTGGAAAGCCGAAGATTCCCTGAGGAAAACTCACAATATTGGAGTTCTCAGAAGCTTCGTTGACTGCTCCCTTATTTTCGGAAGTAGGATTCATATTTGTGAGATAGAAGGGCTATGCAGAAAGAATTGCTAAGCTTAGATGTACTGTAGCAAGGACATGCTGAACAAGTCCACCCCGGTCTGGAGCGCAGCTTGATAGGCTGTCCGAGCCTGATTGAGCTTAACGATTGTTTCTGTGATATCAGCATCTACCTCCGTGGAGATCCGATTTTCAACTTGCAGGAACCATTCGTCATCATGACTTTTGGCCGTTTCAATACGGTAAACTTTTGCACTCATCTCACCGATGTTATCCACGAGTTTATCTTCGGTCTTAAGAAGATCGAGACCAACTGCATTGATTCTGGTTACACCTGTATTGATGCCTACTTCGTCTTCGGCTTTGTAGCCTTGGTCTGCTTCCTTTAATGCTTCCTCGAGTTCTTGTATGTCGTTGAAAAAAGAAGCGAAGAAGTCTTCGTCGTCACTTTCAGCAACGCCGAGGTGTGGTGCGATGAGTGTGTCATCAGCAACGTAAATCGAGGTAGACGCTGCAGAAAGTTCTGCGCGATCTCCAGTGAATTGAAAATCGTCACTATAGGGTCTTGTATCGTCGGCAGCTCCGTTAAACAAGAACTTTCCATTGAAGGAGCTATTTGAGCGAACTAATGCCTCAGCACGAATCTGCTCGACCTCTTTGGCGTAGGTAGCGAAGGAATTAGGGTTAAGGCCAGAACTTGTTAGACGCGCAATTTCGGTAGTACGTGCAACTAAGTCTTCCATTTTTTGTAGAGCGGCAAAGGAAGCATTTGCCACATCCAGCGCATGACCTGCATTGCGACGATACTGGACCATTTCACGCTTGTCGGTCTCAAGGCGTAAGACCCGGCTCATATTAGTCGGGTCCTCGTCGGCAGTTGTTATTTTTTGCCCATCAGATGCTTGCTGCTGGAGCTTGAGTTGCTGGCTGTCCAAGCTACGAAGATTTCTCAGTAATGAGTCAGTGGATGTCAGGTTTGGAACTCTCATGCAATTGGGGGAGTAGTATCTGTTGTTCTTCTTGCCACGGGGTAGTTGAGGTAACAGTTTGTATCTATCTGTTTTATCTTTTTTTGACTAGGTGGGCTGTGTTATCTCACAAGCGAGGTAACCACGGTTTCCAATAGTTGATCTAAAACTCCAATTACTTTTGAGGTGCCTTGGAATGCACGCTGGTAGCGCATGAGGTCAGTAACCTCTTCATCGACGTTGACGGCGCCCAACTGCTCACGGTCCTGCTGTATCCGAGTTTCTGCAAGTTGGTAGGTCTCCAAATCAGCATCAGCGGTTCTTAAGTCCTGACCGACTCTCGCAGCAGTAGAAGCAATAAACTCTCCAAAGGTTCCCTCAATCAAATCATCATTGTTTTGTGAGAATTTCTTGTCAGCAAGTTCTGAAATAGAAAGCGCAATATCATTAGCGCCTGAAAATGAGGTAGTGGAAGAACGAATACCTCCTGGCGTCAAAGAACCGTCCAGCTTTAAGCCACCAGCAGTTATAGAGTCAGCATCGAAGAAATTATCTGCAGATCCGTCGTTGTAGGCGGCATTGACGGATGTAACTAGTTGCTGAGCCAGTAGATCCAAATTCTCGTTCTTGAGCTTGTCGATGGCAGCTTCAGAGTCAATAATTCCAGCAATTGACCCACGCAAGGGGTCAAAGGTGAGTTGGCCATCTGCATCAAAGATCTCGCCTACTCTGCCATCCAAGCCAACAAGTAAAACGTCCTGACCATCGTCAGTCTTAGCAGATATACCTATCACGGAGTCATTAATTGGAGCCATCTCAACACTGACTAGACCAGCAAGTTCCTCAATAGACTTCTGACGTTCATCACGCATGTCTACAGCAAGACCCTGTTTGCGGAATTCAAGCTTGTAGATGCGTTCGTTGAGTGTCGAAATCTTGTCTAGAAGATCTTCGACTTTCTCAATTTCATCTGCTACCTTCTCTTGTAGGTTGCTGCGTACTTCCTCAACCCGCTTGTCAACGACGTTGAAACGAGTGGTGAGTATCTCTGATTTCTGGAAGAGAACTTCCTTTGCAGAAGAATCCCCAGGGTTTGAGGACAACTCTTGGAATGCATTGAAAAATTCGTCAATCGCTTTAGACAAGCTACCCTCAACAGTATCGGAATCTGGTATTGTATCCAAGCTGGCAGTAGAGGACTTGCGATCAATTTCTTCACCCAGAGCAACCTGGAGACTTTCACGTGTGTCACGCTGAGCTTCGGCATATGAAACTTCGCCCTGCCCTCTTACGACTTGCTTATCGAGTATGAAACTACGTGCATGCTCGCGACCCCAGCTGGTGACTCCGCCGGGTTGTAAGCCAAAGGTCGTGTAAATCGTGGATGCCTCCTTGGGGGCAGTGCGCTGACGCGCATAGGCGGGGTCGTTCTGGTTGGCGAGGTTGTGGCCAGCAGTCTCAACCGTTCGAGCATGAAGATTAAGAGACTGAGCGTTTCTAAGGATGTCGCTAATTAGTCCAGACATGATAGGTAGAAAAGTTGGATTGGGGTATTAAGCGGTGGTCTTCAAGGGGCGCTTTGCAATCTCCGCAGCGATGGATAAGTCACCTCTTCTATCGTAGGTTTTTGATACACCACCTTCTGGCGTGACTGCATGCAGCAATTCCTCAGCCACTTCAGAAAGCCTTGAGAGAAGAACTTGGTTCTGCTTAACTTTCCGTCGAGCGCTGGTGATTAGATTGTTTATCTGTTCGGTGAGGGCTTGAAACATAGGTTGGATTGCCTCAGGGAAAGAGGGTATCAGTTGAGAGAGCGTGACCTCGGAGTCCGTTCCCAACTCGGTAGCAAGTTCTCCGATGAGTCGCTGGCGCCTGCTCAGCAAGCCTTGGTTCGTTGCCATTTGCGCCTCTACCTCCTCGTTGATCTTGAAGAGTGCATCTGGATCTCTATTCATAATACGATCCTGTTGCTTAACGAGCAAGTCGAGTAAGGCGCCATATTCTTCAAGTTCACGCCGGAGAATCTTGGTCATTTCCTCGAATGAGGTCTGTTCTAACGTTGAGTTCATTTTAGGTTTTCGGAAGGTCCTTTTGATGAAAGGTTGGCTTTGAGCTGCATCTGTAGCATACTTGAGATACCGAGCGCTTCACGTTGAGACATACTTTCTGCAAGTGAGTCTACTAGGTGATAACGATAGATGCTATTAGTGCTATTCTCTTGGTTTAGATAAGTGTTGAAAACGGGTTTTAAAGAATCTTTGAGGAAGTTGCGCAAAATGATGGCCTCAAATTGCTGGGATACTTCTGCGATCTTAGCCTCTTCAGTCTGAAGCCTAGGGAGGTCCGACCTTGGCTTGCCTGTACCCTTAGCCCAATTCGGGACGGATGGGGTAGTTTGCGTCGGAGTTGTGATCGCCTGTGACATGTAAACTTAGTGTGCGTATTAATTTAGGATCAGTTCTGCATGGAGTGCGCCAGCGCTTTTCATCGCTTGAAGGATGGAGGTCATCTCTCGAGTCGTGACCCCAAGGGCGTTGAGTCCAGTGGTAAGTCGGTCAAGCGTGGGTAGGCCTTGAAAATTTTGCTGTAATCCAGGAGGTAGTCCACTCAGGTCCTCATCTACGATCTGGAAATTCCCCACTTTCTCTTTGACAGTTACATCAGCACCCCCGAGTACGACGGGAGGCGTACCAGCTGGCGCCAAAGGTGGAGGTTGTACCGCAGCAGCTTTGGGTTCAACGGCAACAGTTATAGAACCATGGCTGACAGCAACTTTGGAAATTCGTACATTTTGCGTGGCTACGATTGTACCAGTTTTCTCGTTTATAATGATACGAGCTGGAACATCAGGAATTACATCCACTTGACCGATAGAGGCCAAAAAGTTCGTCTCTTGGCCTCGGAACAAAGCTGGCACCTTGACATTGATTGTACCAGCGTCTGTAGCCAGAGAACTTGCAGGGTAGAAGTTGTTGATTGCATCCGCTAACCTAGCAGCCGTAGCAGGATCTGGGTTACGCAGCATGAGATTCATCGTGCCATCTGGTGTAACAATCTCCAATGGTATCTCCCTTTCAACGATGGCACCGTTAGCAATCTTACCTACAGTAGGATGGTTGATCTGAATGGTTGCCCCTTGAGCAGCATTACCACCAAGAAACCCACCAACGGCAACGGGACCCTGTGCAACGGCGTAAACTTGATTATCCGCACCAGTCAAGGGGGTTTGAAGTAAAGTACCACCCTGTAAAGAATCAGCGTCACCGAATGAAGATACGGTTACATCAATGCGGCTGCCGTTCTTAGCAAAAGGGCCAATGTCAGCAGTCACAAAAACAACAGCGACATTCCGAGACTGATCGGCTCGAGTGATGTCGAGACCGAAACGTTCCATCGCGTTAATGATAGATCTTTCTGTAGGCTCGATCCTACCGTCGCCTTGACCCGCGAGTCCAACAACGAGACCAACTCCGCGTAACTGGTTATCACGTGCACCTTTGACGCTGGTGAGATCCTTGATCCTTGCTGCGTCCAAGGTATTCGCCAAAAATAAAGCTAAGGTCGCTAGGGTTGTGATGAGCTTGGTTTTCACGGATTAAATTCCTAATCTGGGTAGTTGAGCGTGAAGGTTATTAAAAAGGATTGATCTTATTGAGAGTACGGGAAAGCCATCCCTCTTTCTCAGCATTGCTTAAACTACCTTGAGAGACATATTCGATCCTAGCATCAGCAATAGAGCTAGACAGGATGGTATTTGTACGGCTCACATCGTAGGGTCTAACGATACCGCGTAGTTTCGCGTAGTACTGCTGACCAGAGAAGGAGACAGCGCGGACGCCCTCAATTATGAAATTTCCGTTGGGTAGTACGTCAACAACGATGACAGAAGCACGGCTACGCAATGTCTGACGGTTGGTAACTAAACCCCCACCCTCAGAGCCTGAGCTAGTTGAGATTTCGGTCTTGGGCAACTCCCCCTTTTTAGTGCCGAACTTGCTAGCTATAGGGCTGAAAAGAAATTGTTTAACTTCATTCGCGATATTCGATGACTTTTCCCTACTAGTCTGCTGGCTACTGGTAAGACTGGTGCTCTCATCTACAAGAACGGTGATGAGATCTCCTATACCTGATGCTCGTGGGTCTGAGAAAAGACTGCCTGAACGTCCATCTACCCAGATTGACTTAGCAGACAGAAACATTGGCAGGGTGCAGCCAAGAAGTAGAATGCTTGCGAAATTTCTCATGATTTTCTCTGTTAAAAAGTGACGCGAACCCGCTTGTCATCGATGACTTGGGCCTGAAAGTCCTTTTTGGAGTGTAAATTTCGTACAGAGATGTAGTCCCCATCGGCTCCATCTTCGCGAGCTTGACCTTTGAGGCTGATGATAAGACCACCCTGTGAGGCAATGACATCGACGGTTTCTCCCTTACGAATGAGTGGAGCTGCGGAGACGTGACGCCAAAGCAGGGGCGTACCTGGACGAAGAGTCTGGCGTAATTGGTGACGCTTAAGAGAGTCCCCAGCTTCAACTGGACGCTGGCGCATTTGGAGAACATCTTGGTTACGAACTTCAAACTTGGTGACATCAACAAAGCTACCTCGCGCAAGCGGTTCCTCAGTGATTAGAATCTCCTTGAAAAGTTGGGCATGAAAAGCCTGCTTCCAAATCCCGATCAGTTTATTGTCAGCATGAACCTTGAATTGAATCACGCTTACTGGACCTAGGTTGGCAGGCAGGACGTCAACAACCTCTACCTTTAAGTTCTCCGATTTATTGAAGAAAGGAGTCCACCGCTCACGAGGAGTAAGGCGTAAGTCCCCATCAAGGTGGAGATTTGATTTAACACTTTCCGTAAGAAAAGGAAGTAAACGCTCGATCGTAAGCAGATTGTCTTTAAGTCCAATTTCCTCCCCTACCGGAGATGCTGTGGTGGGCACAGAACGGTGAGGTAAGGTTTGCGGAAGCAGGTAAGTCGCAGACTTGGTGGGCTTCCTCGCCGGTCGAACAACCGGCTCAAGGAGGATTTCCAATCCTGCACCGAGCGCAACTGGCAAAGCCAGCAGGACAATTAGGCAGAAGTTGCGTTTACAGAAGTTCAACTTTGGGTCCTTATCGTTTGAGCTGGTTAGCGCGGCCCATCATTTCGTCAGAGGTTTGGATGGATTTACCGTTAATCTCATAGGCACGCTGGGCTACGATCATATTGACCATCTCTTCGACCACATTGACGTTAGACATTTCTAGGTAACCCTGCTGAATCCCGCCGTAACCGTTCTCATTCGGAAGACCAGCTTCGGGGGGACCGCTAGCAGCGGTCTCAATGTAAAGGTTACCACCGAGGCTCTTTAGCCCTGCAGCGTTGTTGAAGCGTGTAAGCTGAAACTGACCAGCTTCCTGCATGGTACCGTCGGGCATCATCACGCTGACAAGACCACTCGGAGAGACAAAGATTCCAGTTCTTTCAGGAGGAAGGTTATTAGGACCATTTAGGATTGTGAGACCATTGCTGGTAGTGATCTCCCCGTTGGGTCCAACCTTTAGAGCTCCATCTCGAGAGAAAGCAGATGTTCCATCTGCACGCTCGACTTCAAAGAAACCGTTTCCATCGATAGCAAAGTCCAATTCGCGCTCAGTCTGGGTAAGATTTCCTTGGCTAAAGACTCGTGCAGTTGAGGTTACCTTCGTACCATTTCCCATCTCTATACCTACGGGAACAATATTTCCTGCTCCAGTATCTCCGCCGACAGGACGTGGGTTTTGATAGAGGAGATCCTGAAACTCGATTTTGCTCTTCTTGAAGCCAGTAGTATTAACGTTGGCTATGTTGTTGGAGATGGTGTTGAGACTCAGTTGCTGAGCTTCCATCCCTGTGGCACCTGCGTAGAGTGAGAGATTCATGGTTCTTTGAGTGTTTTGGTAATTTAAATGTTGGGAGTGTTAATTTCGAAAGATTCTTATTATCCTGTCTGGCCGAGCATGTTGATGGCCTTGCCGAAGAGCTGGTCGTACTGCTGAATCATTTTGTGGTTTGCCTCATGGATGCGAGATAGGCTGATCAGGTTTACCATCTCACGCAGAGGATTTACATTACTGTTCTCGAGAAATCCTTGAAGCACCTTGGGTTCTTCTACTTGAGCGGGAGTCTGGCCACCGGCCATAAACCCTCCCTCTACTCTTTTGAGACCTTGTAGGTCATCGAAGTTCATGACACGGATGCGTCCAGTCAGGTTGTTGCCCTGATAGACTTCACCACCTTGATTGACGGTAAATTCGCCCAATGATGGAATCAACTGTATGCGACCATTTTCCCCTTGAACAACGTTACCTTGACTGTTGACCAAGACGCCATCGGAGTTGAGGTGAAATTGACCATCTCGGGAGTAAAGCATATCACCTTCCGGAGTCTCCATCTCGAAGAATCCGGGTCCCTCAATAGTTACATCGTGTGGGTTGCTTGTCTGACGAATTTCACCTTGTTTAAATGTGACTTGACCATCGATGTAAGGAAACTGGGCCTGCATACCCCTCTGGAATTCGGTTAGAGTCTCTTTGGGGAGGTAACCAGCACGAATGGATTCAAAGGCAGCATCTGTCTTCTTGAAGCCCGCGACAGAGCTAGTTGCAATGTTGTGTGCCGTAATGTCTTGCCCCTGCTCTACGGAGCGAAGTGCGCTGGCGTTCTGATAAACTGAAATATTCACGGATCGCATCAAAGCAGACAACATGCCAATTTTCTCCGGGCGATGCCCAGGCCGCTCTAGCATTGATGACATTTCGTAGGTAGGAATTTTTTTCCGGGATCGACAAATAGATCTGACATCTGCGATTTGAGGTGGACTCAAAACTTGCTGACAGGTTTTTTATAAAGATGGAAATATCCCCAGTAGATTTTCTGGTCTGCTTCATCGTTTTCAGTCTTGCCCTAAAGATTGCATACCCGTTGAGCGGGTTTTTGCATGAACTGGGACATGCATGCGCAGCTCTAGTTCTTAAGAAGAAGGCTAAGCTTCGGGTCTATCTCGGAAGGCATGGGGAGCAACCTATCGTTGCACTGGGTCGACTTGAAATATATGCAGGGCCCACTTCAAGTTTCTGGGGCACTTGCGAAGTAGAATCGGAACTTAACTCTTTTCAGACTGTGATCATCACCGCAGCAGGACCACTAGTTTCCCTTTTATTGGCTGTACTTGGATTCGTTGTATTATTTGACAGCTCTGCAATATGGGAATTAAGGGCATTGGCAGGTGTTTTCTTCTACGCAAATACAAAGCAGTTTATTGTCACTGCTGTACCTAAGGAATTAGCACATCCACATTCGCCAGGGGAAAAGTCGATTAGCGACGGACTGAAAATCCTTAATGCCCTAGTTGTAAAGCAAAGGAAAAGATAAAAAAATTTAGTACTCGCAGTTAATTTCCAGAATCTTGTCTGATGCCAAGTGAACTACGATCTTGGTAACTTCACCGTCTTCGGAAATAACTTCAACTTTAGGTCCGTCGACCTGCTCGAACACGATCTCTCCAGTACCAGCAACAGTTGAAGGTGGCACAGCGGATGGTGACTCTTGAACAGAATTGGTTTCTTCAGCAGGAGGCTCAACGACTTCCTCAGAAATAGATTCAGGGGGTTCTTCAGTCACATTTTGCTCTTCAGGGGTATGTTGAGTGTCAACTGGTACCTCCTGCGACTCGTCTGGAATGTCTGTTTCAGCAGAAGAATCTCCAGAAGGTTGATTATCTATCTCGCTGGTTTTAACTTCTTGAACGGGTTCTGGATCTAGAAACGCACGAAAGTCGTCCGCACTGCCACGATCTTCAAGAGGAGTATCTTTGAGAAAGCTTTCCATAATTTAGCGCAGAAGATCTGGCCTGAGGCGATCATCCTTGTCGAAGGCAATGCTGATCTCCAAACGTTGGTTTTTTCTTTCAGCTGGATTATCCGGATTGCTTGGTACAGCATCACCAAAACTGGTAACCTGCTCTACTTTGCTAGGATCAAGCCCATAACGTAAAAGTTCTCTTCGGCTTTTGTCAGCTTGTTCATTTGTAGTGGCAAACGCATCACCATTGCCCTTGTATGTATGGGCATCGATACGAGTACGCATGTCATGACGATCCAACAACCATGCCATATGCTTCATGACGGTACTGCCCCAATTGGTAAGCTGACCAGTCTGCCCTGTAAAAAGAGGGTCTCGATCGTTATCGAATAGAGTGATTCGAAGACTGTCTTGCTCAATCTTGATTTTCACTCTCTCGTTAGGATCGGGCTCCATGTTAAGAAGTTTGTAAAACTCCATCGCCATCTGCTCGAGAACCTTGTATTGAATTGTATCACGTGGTTGCTCTTCATTGGGAAGCACACTCTCTTCGTAGCCTATAATCTGATTGACGATACTTCCAGTACGGGATTCAGGCTGTTTTATTGGATCGCTAGGAGTGTACCCGAAGAGGTAGGAGTCTTTAAAGTAACGAGTGGTAGCAAAGACCTCATCAGTCTTCATCGTCGTAATCCAGAGCACAAGAAAGAGAGCCATCATGCCAGTGACAAAGTCGCCATATGCGACCTTCCATGCGCCGCCAGCATGGAACCGGATTTTAGGCGTGGGCTTCTTCATGAGCGAGCGAGGGGAACTAGGCAGTTGAGGGACTTGAGAAGAAGAGTTATGCCTGTTTGATCTGCTTGATGAGCTCCTCAAGTTCGTCACCCGTAGGCTGAATATTTGATGGTAGCGCGCGTCTTGAAACGTCAACTGCCATAGCGGGTGCCAAACCTTTGGCAAAGCTAGCGATTGAAACACGGATAATGTCCAAGCCCAAAGCAGCCGCGCTGTTATTATGCTTAATCAATACTCCAAGAGGACCAAAAAGTGCGTAGGCAGAGAAAATACCTAAAAAGGTACCACTAAGTGCAGCTGAGATTTTCTTAGCGATCACTCCAGGGTCAGACAGGTCTGACATTGTATTGATGATTCCCATAAGCGCGGCAACAATACCAACTCCAGGCATAGAGTCCATAAGGTACATCATGGTTTCAGCTGATTTATTAGCTTCAGTAACCTTGGATTTGAGTTCTGTCTGAAGTATAGCATCAATCTGATCTGGCTTGATTTTACCATCTACTAGCGGTCGCAGGGCAGAGCAAAGAAACTCAACAGCCACTGGGTCTGCAAGAAAGGTGGGATATTTACTGAATATGGAGCTACTCTCTGGATCTCCGATGTGTTCATCCATGGCTATGTAGCCTTTTCGACGACCCACTTGGAGAATTTCATAGAGTAGTTGAAGCATACTCGTGAAACGCTCTTTGGTTGTGTCTACACCCTTTACACAGGTCATGAGATCTTTGATCAGGCGCGTCAAGACAGCGAAAGGGCTTGAGATAAGGACAATAGAAGTCGCGATGCCTGCGATGATGATAATCTCACCAGGATGGATGAGTTGCATCGGCTTACCACCGCCCATCATAAAGCCCCCGAGGGTGGCGCCAATGGCGACTATTGTGCCGCCGATGAGTAGAATTGCTGCCATTTTGAACCCTGATTTACAGTTTTATGGAGATAGATTGAAAGTAGGTTTGTAGAGTAAGTACGGTGTGTGTCAATATCTGGGATATACGACCTTCCGACCGTTTAAAGACCTCGGCAATCTCTTTGAGGCGCATGTCTTCGTAATAATACATGGTGAGAATCTTACGACGGTCATCGGGAAGTTGAGCTATTCTATCACGCAGTAACTCAACTAGGTCCTGATTTTCACAGATTTCTCGAGAATCTTGTTCGGTGGCATCGCTTACGACTTCTTCGAGTCCATTGACGGCTTCTCCCTCGTCACTGGACACCCCTGCGCTATCGAGAGAAAAGATTGTGATCGGCTGTACCTCCTCTAAAAGCTGGGCATATTCCGAAGGAGACATTTCCAGTTTTGCACGAACCTCCTCTTCGCTTGGAGGACGTCCAAGATCAGACTCCAGGTCCTCCATGGTGCGACTGAGGTTTTTTGCTTTGGCCCTAGCACCGCGAGACATAGGGTCGATTTTCCTAAGTTCGTCCAAGAGAGTGCCGCGTATGCGAATGGAAGCATATCCACCGAGCGTAGTATTTTTATCAGGCTTGTATTGGTTGATAGCGGTGATCAAGCCCTTAAGCGCCAGACTGTAAAGATCTTCGGTAGCAGTAGTCTCTGGGAAAAATGGTCTAATCTTAGAAACATGTGACTTCACAAGAGGCAGATATTGTTCCACCAATTGAGTCATGTCCTGCTTGTAAGCATCTGCCTGCAGAGGAGTAGATGTAGGCTGCTTGTGCCTGACACTTCTGGACTCATTTGCGAGAGTGGATGCCATGTTATATTTGGTTAAAAAGTTGCACTACTAGAAGGTCACGCGTTAGCAGCCAATGCATCGTCACCTTGGGCTTCAGACTCTCTAGTTTCATCACTGGTTAAGCGTTGTGGTTCCTTGATTTCTTCAATTCTGGGTTCAGAAGCAGCAGAGACTATGCGGTTTAAGATGCGCGTCCCATACTTAGCAACCAATGAGAGTAAAATGCATCCACATAAGCCGCTCCAAGCCAGCCCTAGAATGGGCTTGCTAGCAAATAGACTGGGGAAAAAACCAATACTGAAGCCAACTAAGGCTCCGATGTGGAAGGCAAAATCTTCGTCTCTCATTTGCGAAATTGAAAAAGGTTAGATCAAGAGGGTTGAAGTACCTGACGAGGAAAAGAACTCGCGAGGAGGTAGTTGCATAAATTGTCACGCGTGTAATCACTGGTAATGTTCTGACCATGGCATAGCATGAGAGTAGACAACTCCTTACTGAACACAAAGGGCCAAAGCTTAGCACTGTTCTGGAGTTCGTCCAGATGCGTGAAAATCAAATGTGTAGGACGACAAGGCATCGCAGCGTCTAAAGTTGATTTGAGAACTCCGGTGTCGTAAACGGAATTTAAGACTAGCACTCGAGTGTTGAGATTAAGATCATCAAGCTCACGACCTAATTGAGACCAACCAGTAGTATCGCTTAATGGAATACCTGGTGTGTCTACATAGAGAAGTTCGTTTGATGGTAGTGTATCCAATACAGAGCGATCTCTGTAGAGGTGGATACCAAGGGATTCGCAAAAAATCCGGAGAGCATCGTCTGGGTTTGGGATTTCCTGATCGAGCTTAAATACATGAGCCTCGTAATTCTCAAAGAATGAGCTGTGGGCTAAAATCTTGCAGAGAGAGGTTGTCTTACCTATTCCGGGCGAGCCGATGAAGGCGACTCGATTAGTCGTAGGTCGGTGCTTGATTCCATCGAACCTCTTTTTTAGCCAATGAGATACTTCAGCTAAACCATGTGAAGTGGGAAGAGCCTCAAGCCCCTCTAATTCAGGAGAGTCTTTGATAGCAGCTAGCAGACCATCCTCAAAGCCGGCCCGCCGAAGCAACCCGAAAAGAGTAGAATCTTCTTGCGGTAGAAGGCGATCTGGCAGCACAGAGTCTCCTATCTTCTCGTCGAGCTTGGAAGCCGAGTTATTTGAGGGCAAAACACTCTCGGGGGTGGAATCCGGAGGAGAAGATTCCTCGGTGTGCTCTTGAACGCTAACACCGTCCTTTGATGCCGACTCAATGGTTTTCTTGGTCTCGGTGTCACCGGATGGAACACTTAAAATTATTTCTAGCTTGGGAGAAGAAAGGAACTTAGCCAACCCCTCGCCCTCAACCTGCTTGACAGACAGCACCTTGGCTTTGTCTCCGAATTTCTTACGAATAATTTTAAGAGCTTCCTCGGGTGACTTTACTTGAATCCGGTAGTGTTTGTCACCCGAATCCTGTGCTTTATTGTCCTGCTTCTCCAAAGTGCTCGTCATGGTGAAAATATCAAGAGAGGTTATCTAGTTGTAGTCAGCTTACCTCAGCACTAGCGGTAGCCGGCACTGCCGGAGAATGGTGCTCAGAAGGAATATTGATTACATCGAATGGACGGATCTGCATGCGGTTAGGCATCTCTTGATAGGAAAGTACGACCAAACGCGGGAAAGAGGGCTCAAAGAAACGACGTAATGCAAGGCGTAGCTCAACAGTAGTGATCACAATTGGGGTCAATGCAGACTCGATCATTCTGTTGATCTTAGGAGTCATGTCGTTGAGAAGTGCCTCAGTGATCTGGGGGTCCATCATGAGACCAACATCATGCTGAGTGCGTTTGACGCGAGAAATGAGGGTATTCTCCAAACTAGGGTCTATGGTGAGGCACTGAAGAGTGTCCTGCTCATTTGGGTTCTCGTATTCAGGAATGAAATACATGCCTATGCGCTGGCGAACCTGTTCAGCAAGATCGTCAGGATTTTTAGTCACCGGCGCAAAATCTGCAATCGTCTCCAATGCCAGAGGCAAGTGCTTTACAGGGATCTTCTCCTTTAGAAGGTTCTGAAGAACTCGTTGGATAAGTCCAACACTGGCCAAGTCAGGAAGAAGTTCGCTAATGAGTGTAGGATGTTTATCCTTGACCATATCTATTAGCTTCTGAGTACCCTCACGATCCAAGATAAGATGGGCTATCTCTTTGAGCACATCTGCAAGATGAGTTACCAAAACAGAAGGTGCATCGACGACCGTGAAACCGTTGATCTCAGCCTTGCGCTTCTCATTTTCAAGAATCCATACCGCATCAATCCCATAGACTGGCTCAACAGTAGGTGTCCCCGCTAAGGTAGCCGAGCTACCCATAACATTCATGGCGAGAAACTGATTGGGTTGTAACTCTCCACGGGCAACCTCGCGATTGCGCAGTAGAAAACGGTAAGTATTGGACTCTAATTCGATGTTGTCTCTTACAGCAATAGTAGGTACAACCATTCCCATCTCCTTGGCAAAGTTGGTGCGAGAACCTGTTATACGATCTAAGAGATCACCTCCTTGTTTACGATCTGCAAGGGGCAGAAGACCATAGCCAATCTCAATAGCAAAAGTGTCAACATGGATCGCCTTCTCAATCTTTTCTTGAGCAGTTTGAGTGTGTGGAGATGCAGTTGCACCAGAACCAGTAGTCGGGGCAGATTCACCGGGTAACCCAGGAGTATCCTGCTGCCCTGCCTGAGCACCTGCCAGTTGCTTTTGAAAAGCCTCTGCACGAGCATTAGCTCCACCAATGCCCTTCTTCTTCATGATGTAAGCCATGATCAAGCAAGACGTACCCAGAACAAAGAAGGGAGCTCGTGGCAGTCCGCCAACAGCAGCGAAGAAGAGTAGAAAACAGCCCGCAATCATTATGGGGCGGCGATAAAAGGTAAGTTGTTTTCCAAGGTAGGAGCCAAGATCAGTATCGGCAGAAGCACGCGTGACGAGAAGACCAGCTGCAACGGAAATAATAATTGCAGGGATTTGAGTGACCAGACCGTCACCAATGGAAAGAAGGGTGTAGAGCCGAAAACAATCAGAGAGGGGCAACCCCTGCATAAACATGCCAATCAGGACACCCCCAATAACATTGATCAATGTTATGAATATTCCAGCGATCGCATCACCACGAACGAATTTACTAGCTCCGTCCATTGCACCGTAGAAATCGGCCTGTTCTTGTATCTTAGCACGTCGTGTTAGCGCTTCCTGCTCTGTAATAATACCAGCATTCAGCTCTGCATCAATGGACATCTGCTTACCTGGCATGGCGTCCAAAGTAAACCTCGCAGCAACCTCAGCGATTCGACCAGAACCCTTGGTGATAACAACAAAGTTGATGATGACCAGAATCAGGAATATAACTGCACCAACCACATAATTGCCGCGCACGACAAACTCACCGAAAGCCTCGATAACGTTACCAGCAGCATCTGATCCTTCGTGACCATTTAGAAGAATTAGACGGGTGGAAGCAACATTAAGACCCAATCTAAAGAGAGTAACTGTCAGTAGGACAGTAGGAAAAACAGAGAACTCTGTTGGGTCTTTGACGTAAATTACAACAAGAAGGACAAGTAAAGAAATGCCGATACTGACTGCCAGTAAAAGGTCCAACAGGATCGGAGGAATTGGCAATACAAGGAGAATGACCGCGAAAAACACCGCGACCACGAACACCAAATCCGTGTTTTTAGAGAGCGCCTGTAAGCGACCCCCTAGAAAAGGGAGGGAAATTTTATCCATCTATCTTCTTCTAATCGATTGACGAGACAAACTAAGCAAGTCCCGTGCCTATCCTGAAGAAGCATTTGATGCAGCCAATCTGCGTGCCTTAAGCCTATGGAAATAATAGGAGTGAGAGCGATATACGTAGGCTAGAATTTCAGCAACGACTTGATATAGCTCAACAGGAATCAATTCACCAACCTGAGCAATCTTGAAAAGCATCCGAGCCACAGGTTTATTTTCTGTCATAGGCACATCATGCTCCATAGCAATTTCCTTGATGCGCTTAGCGAAGGCACCAGAACCTTTAGCAAGAACAACTGGAGCCGCGTCTTTGCCCCGCTCATACTTTAGGGCAACCGCAAAATGGGTAGGGTTGGTAACAACCACATCAGCAGTGGGGACTTCATCAAGCATTTGCTTTCGCATGAGCCTCATAGCCATTGACTTCTGAGCGTTTTTCACGTGGGGGTCGACCTCCTGCGACTTCTGTTCCTCCTTCACCTCCTGTTTGGTCATTTTCATTTTCTGGTGGTTACTGTAACGCTGGTACATGTAGTTGATTACAGCAATAAAGGTAATCATCAGGAACAAGCGGAAGAGGATCAGCACAAATAAATGGAGGATAAACATACCAACTTGTTCAGGAGGAACCATGGTATGGAAGATTGGGTGTTCGACAATATCTCTGGCGGAGAGATAAATTACGGCAGCAACAGCCGTGAATTTCATGAAGTCTACCAGAAATGCCACAAGGGCGTCCTTACCAAATATTCGCTTAAAACCGTTGATAGGATTGATTCGATTCGCTTTGAAACCAAAAGCTTTAAGTGTCAGGCGAAATCTGGTCTGAAGCCCCTCGGCGATAAAGCTCATCAGAAAGGAAACAATAACTAGGGGCAAAACAAAGCTGACAACAAATTTGCCCATGGACAAAAGGGTCCCGACAACCCCTTCTGGAGTAACCTCTATCTCATGAAGGTGCCCAAGAATACTTTCGGTAAATAGCATAATCTCCTTAGATTTACCGGGGGTAAGAACTGCCAAAATTATCACGGTGGCAAAAAGTACCATAGCCGTGTTAATTTCAGGTGCCTTGGCAAATTGACCGGACGAATAGGATTCTGTCCTTTTCTTTGCAGTTGGCTCCTCTGTTTTGTCTTCGTCAGCCATTATTCATTAGGCCATTAGTTCTCGATAAAGATTAACAAATTCTCAGGAGCTTTTGTCAGGTACTTTATGATGTAACCTCTAATGAGAAGTACTGAGGAGATAAACAAAAGAACGCCCGCCAAAATTCTCACAGCAAAACTAGTCATAAAGACATTGATTTTGGGAGCAGCTTTACCGAGCACAGCAAGCACTAGGTTGATAGTAAGACTTAGAGCAATGAATGGAGCGGAGATAAGAAGTCCCATAAGGAAAATGGTACCAGTCTCATTGAGAAAGTCATCAAAACCATGAATTTGAAGCAGTGGACGGCCAATAGGCAGAAGCTGGAAGGAATGTGAAAAGGCTTGTAATATGAGGTAGTGCAATCCCGTAACGAACATTAAAATAAGAGCAAAATAAAAGAGCAGAGAACTGATCATCGATCCGGGAATGCCGAATGGATTAAGACTTTCATTTCGTACCAGCCCAATTTCCATAGATGTAACATGTCCTGCAACTTCCAAACCGTAAAAGGTCATACGAACAGTAAGGGCCATAAGCAAACCGATTAATACTTCATTAGCACCAACTAAGATGGCACCAACATAGTTTGAAACTATGGAGGTATCCACTTCAACCGGCACAAAAGGAAGAAGTAGAATAGTTACTAGCAGAGCAAACCCTGCCCTAACCTGCATCGGCACCATTTTACCAGTAAGAAAAGGTAGGCCTATAAAAAATGCGCCAGTGCGCATCAGCACAAAGAAGGCGGCGACAAGATGATCAAGCTCAAGTATCATGGCGCCATAGATGGCATTAGCTCAATCATCTTAATCGCAAAGTCCATGAGCTTCTTGACGACGAATGGAGCCATAACCACCATGACAAAAGCAACTGCAATTAATTTTGGAACAAAGGTAAGACTCTGGTCCTGAAGGCTAGTGACTGACTGGATAAGACTGATGGTAACACCTACACCAACCGCAGTAAGTAAAATTGGTAATCCTGTTGCGATTGCAGTCTGCATCAACTCCCGAAGGAAATCAACTGCTTGGGCGTCTGTCATACTCTGAAACTGTTGACCAAGGATTTGATAACAAGATTCC
>CAJWWL010000031.1 GCA_913048125.1 uncultured Opitutia bacterium
GGGGAGGAATCTGTAGTTAAGGGCAAGTGCAAGTAATGACATTGAAGTGCCGAAAGCTTTGCCATAGGTTGAGTCAAAACTACCGTCTTTACGCTGTAGGTTCTTGAGTTTATTGAGAGTGTCGGAGTTCCATTCTAACCAAGCTTCGTAATCGGATTGGAAGAGGGCCTGTGCTAGATAATAACTGGTATATTGTTCGCCAAAGTGAGCATTGGTTTTTTGACGCTGATTGTTTTTGATGTACTCCTTGGTTTGCTTGTAGGGTTCCCAGTCTTTACGTTTTCCAATCGCAAAAATGAGTGTCGCAATAGATGATCTGGCTAGTGAATCACTCCCGCCACCACCAAATCCACTGTAGCCAACAGATCCGTTGGGTCCCGTCATTAAGCTGAAATACTCTAGGGCACGATCCATGTTTCCATCTGGTACTTGAATACCAGCGTTTTTTGCTGCCAATAGCCCTACGGCAACTGCTCCTGCGACTGAAGTGTCAGCATCGCGAGCCTCTGGTGAATATCTCCATGCACCAAAGGGGTTGCCATCTTGAGAAGTGACTGCGCAACGCACTGCTAACTCCAATGCACGTCCTAATGGGCGTCGCTTTTCAACGGGGACTTTTGATCCCGTCCAAAGTAATGATTCATCAACGGCACCATAAGCCTCTGCTAGAGCCAGCATGGAAAATCCATGATTGTACATGCTACTTTCGAAGTAGCCTGTCTCTGCATCCTGCTGACTAACAAGATGAACCAGTCCACGCCTTATATTGGCTGAGTATCGTCCAAAGTTTGGATCCTCTCCATTAGCGAGCAAGGAAAGTATACAAAGCGCATCGATACCATTTTGGTTCGATGAGCTAATCCCCTGGGTTTTCCATGAGCCTGAATCACTTTGGGCGCTTTGAAGAAATGACAGCCCCCGACTGTATATAGTTTTGACCTCCGCAGGTACCTTTGATCCAAAACGAAGGCTTGGCCCGTTGAGTTGAGCCACGAGGTTCAGGGCAGAAGCGGCTATCCAAAAAACGAAAGCAGTGTAAAAATATTTGAGCCGGATCGACATCGGATTTCTCAACGTTTGGTAAAAAGAAGCGACAAGCTATCGCTCATTTTGCATCGAGCTTAATCTCTACCTTCAGGGCATTGCCCTCTTTTGAAGATTGTCCTGTATTCTTATTCCAGACAGTCAACTGCTCTGGGCTTAGGAGTTCTTTCAGCTTTTCTTGTGAGGTTCTATCAAATGCTTTTTTGACCGAAGCCTCATCAAACCGCACGTTCACATCCCGAAGTGGGATCGTCAGGGAAGCCTCGACCAAACTTAGTAGTTTCTCTCTTTGGTTGGCAGAGAGTCTTGCCTTGCGGTCTACCTTGGCAATGACCTTGAGGATAGAAAGTCGTGCCTGATAGATGGTTCGCTCTCCCATCTCTGCCTTGTAAGCATCTTTTTGCTCCTCATCCAGTATGATACTAACCGCGTTGGTCCATACCGAGTTCTGTGATGGGTCCAGAAGGGCACTATTTGGGTCTGGACTTCTAAGGTACCTTCCTGTTCGCCGAGCTCTCCAATAGTTTTCCTGTGCCTCAAGCCATGCTTGAGTTGCACGTTCCACTGTGCCCTTACAAGCTAGTTCAAACAGGGAAGACTGTTCCGGAGTTAGCTTGTTGATTCGTTTCAACTCCTGCATACGGGCACGCATGGTCTCCAGATTACGCTCCCGAGTTTGTTTTAGTTGTGTCTGTACCGTACGTATCCATGCCTTAAATGCACGTTCTTCAGGAGGCAGTTTTGGATTTATTGGGGAGGGTGGTGTTACCTTTGCTTTAGGTTCAGGATTTGTACTGAATTTTAGGACTGGTGATCCCAGAACCGAACAAACAGAAAAGATAAAGGCTGATAGATAAAAGAACTTCCTCATTTCTGTAGATTCTTGGGCTTTTCAAGCGCATTGAAGTAGGCATCGAGTCCATCTCTAAACTCAGCTGGCAGTAGCGCTCCCGATGTGCCGGTAGACTGACCTACCTTTCTTTTTATAACATTGGCTTCAGCATCGTTGCTTTCTCCGAGAAGAGCTAGTGCACTCCGTGAGGTCGTGCCTTGTCCTCCGCCGTTAGGGCTATTTCCGCTACCACTACCTCCGGTAGACTGGCCACTGCTTTTCTTGGCTTCAAGGAGGAGTTCAATAGCTTCAGTCTCCGCTGCAATGGCTCGGCGACCGGTGTCGGGTTGTGAGAGAATATCTGCAGCTTCTTCCATAACTTGAGCCACCTTGAGCAAAAGCGCCATTTCTTTTCTGAAGTGCCGAGCTGAGTCTGGGAGTTCTCGAATAACCGAGACTGTATCTACGATCCTTTCCTCTAGTTCAGACTGCTTCTCTTGTAGTGGTACTGCTCGGGAGGCGTACTTTTCATCTCCTAATGCGTTCTTTGCTTGCTCAAGTGATCGGGTTGACTCTCGGAGTTCAACCTCTTCCTGTAGCACTCTTAGAACTTCTAAGATAACATCAGGAGGAAGGTCTGCCTTGTTAGCTGCTTGGCCTTGCGCAGATTGACAAGCTTCGCAAAATTCTGCGAGGTCATCAGCCCACAAATCCAGTTTGTCTGCCCAAAACTCCGCTGCTGCAATAGACTGGCCACTGTGGTTGCTGTCTTTGACGGACTCCCCAATTTTGTGCACCGCCCGGACAACTCCGAAGTCTGACATTTGGTCGATAATCTTTAGGAAACTGTCTTCACGGACTCGCTCATAGAAAGCCTCCAAGTCTTCATGAATGATTTGAATCTTCTTACTCTCACTCGTCTCTGTCTCGGCAATTGATGCAGCTACATAAGTTCTTTTTTCAGATAGATCAGGAGCATTAGAACCAAAACTGTCTAGTAAGCCTGCATCTAGTTCACCCGCAACTGACATTTGCTTGCGCGAAGCAGCTTTGAGCCGCTTTACAAAGGTGCTACCTTCAAGATTCATGAGGATTTGATTTAGTTCATCCGCTACTTTTGCAAACTCCTCTAAAAGACGGTCTTGTTCATCAATTGCATTGTCGAGTTGTGTACCTGCAGATTGAGGTTCAGATGTTTCAGGCTGTTCTCCTTCCTGTGTGCCAGGAACCGTTGTGCTGGGAAGTCCTAGTACAGGCTTAGAAGAACTGGAAGGCTGGTTGCCGGAAGAGTTTTGTGAGTTGTTGGCAAGACTTGATTCCGTATCTGTTACACTAGGGGAGACAGGTTTGTTTGAGTCAGGCGAGGATGCTTGCTGTGATCCATCAGCATTCGAGCTTGATTTGTTCTGACCTGCCTGCGGGCCAACTTCAGTCTGTTCAGATGGTGCATTTGCGGCTTTAGAAAGAAGGTCGGCTACCGTGGGCATACGCTTATCAGCAATATCCTTCAGTGACTGAAGCGTCTGCGCGAGAGGTTCGAGTTGGTTTCCTTCAAAGTCTGGGTTGCGAGCGGCTTGTTTAAGCAGTCCTTCGCCTGACTGAGCGAGATCGCTAAGCTGACGACCATTTGCCTCTTCGGCGTTAGCCTGTTGTTCGATTAGTTTTCGCGTGGAGGGTTTGTCCAGCTCTTCACTCGCCAATTTACGGATATCTTTGTTGCGCTGATTCAGTTCTAGTTCCGTCTCATATGTCTCAATAGCCCTACGTCTCCATTCGTGAAGTTGCTCCGATACCCAAAGGGCGTGTTCCTCGTTGCTTAGTATATGGAGCGTGAAAGGTTCAGAGTAGGAGCGGGATCGCCCCGGGAGATAGTCTTCGGCAAATGCACGAATTTGAATGGTTTGGGGGATTAAGCCTTCAGACTTTGGGCGGAAAGCCGCCTTCGCATTGATTTCACGCTCTTGCGGGTTACCAGCAGTAACTGGCTTCCAGCCTTTGGATGAAGGTGTTGTGTCTTGTTCTACTTCATTGCCCCATTCTAGTCCTACCTGCCGAATTCCATAGTCGTCCTTGGCAAAGATATCGAAAGTTGCCACCTCGTCTTCAAGGAGGATTCGGTCATCTAGTGATGTACGGGCTTGTACACTTGGTGCATTGTCATCAACAGGATCAAGCTGAAGATGAAAAGGCTCTTTCGATTGTAAACCATGGATATCAGTCCAACCTAATTTAATGTTTTGATCGGCACCTACAGAGAACCATTCAGTTTTCAAGGAAGATGCATCAATCTCAACCACCTTTTCGCCATATCGGGCTTCTCCAATTTCACGCGAGATCGTAGCAACTAAGCGAACGCGACTGCCTGAGAGGACTGCAATTTTGCCCGATCGGCCGTCTCGAATCAATGGCTCTTCGTACTTGAGGTATTGAGGCAGTTGTACTGAGGCATCTAGACTTAGAAGTTCTGGACGAGGTAGGGGTCTGATATGAATTTTTCCCTTATCATCACCTGCTCTTAGTGTCAGGGCACCAGCTGCTCGTTGGGGTGGGATTTTGAAAACATAACCACCAGCCAAAAGTTGTGCCGTGACGGGATTCTGTTGTTTGTATTGAGCCGTGGCGGTCTTTGGTTGCCAGGAAGAGGAGTCCTTCAGGTTCACTGGGACGTGGAAAGGTTCTGCGAAGGCCACGACTTTCTCGTTCGCATTTAGATCCAATTGAGCAAATGTGTAGCGCTCAATATTACCCCATGGCATAATCCAGCGTTTAGCAGTGTTCCATGCCGCATTCGGTATTGTGAGGATGCCAATTGCGCCAAGGAGGCAAACCGTAACTGCGGCAGCAATCCAGTGAACATGCCTAGGATTGGGAACTGCAGTGTTGAAAGTCTGACTTCTGCTAGCTTCATCTACTTGCTGCATTGCTGCTTGGACAAGTGTTTGACTGCGGTGATTATCTCCGTCCGAGCGAGCAAGTTCGATGACACCAAGTAACTGGTCACCGAGCCGTGGTAAAGATCTTCTCAGCAAGCGAGCTACCTGTTCAAGTTTACGCAGTTGCCAAAACCATCGGTGCAGTTTCAGTGGAAGAAATAAACCCAATCCGACCATACCTGCTGATAATAGGGAACATCGTACCAGTACCGGTGTTTCGAAAATCCGGTCCAGTCCAAAGAGCAGTAGGTAGGAAAGCCCAAGTCCAACGATCGCTCCGGCAATTCCCTCCGCCAACTTGACCCTCCGTACTTGGTTGCGGAAATCGTCAAGTTTTAGCCGGATGCCACTTGGCAGTTCAATTTCTGTCTTTTTTCGACTAGTCTGCATGTTTGTCAGCTTGTTCAGTATCAATGTGATATTTAGCTAGGTGTGTCAACGTGGACTACATGGCTCCAGCCATCTTTCGGCCTATCCAGAATAGAGCGAGCAGGAGTATGATGAATCCTGCCCAGAGTGGATGAGCCCAGAGTTGAAGCCTCCTTTCTAGAGCCTCGGGTTCAGGGAGTCCTATGATCGCTTGAATTACACTGTCTAGTTGGTCGGGTCGAACGAGACTTCCTCGAGTCACTTCTGCGATTTCTTCAAGCACCTCAAGACGTGCAGGGTGGCCAGTCTTTTCCAAAGCGCCCCCACGGATGGTTAAGCTTGTTTGTAGCGGTTCAGGGTACTGGTCCGTAGTCAAGTAAAGATTGTGGTCACCCGGTTCGCTGGGATTGAATTTGCCAGTAAAAAGTCCCCACGACTCTTTTCCTGCCGGTTGGAGCCTGACTGTCTCTGTGTTACCAGATGGTGATGCAACTTGTACCGTGACTATGGCTTCACGAAGGGGTTCGCCTTGAAGGCTTGAGATGTTTGCATTTAATGTAATCATATCTCCCACGGTCGGGCGGTCGGGAGAGTGAAATAATCTCATGTTTTTACCTTCAGACATCTTTCGCTGATAAGCCATCCAGCGTGCGACTTGCCCCCAGAATCTGTAATGAAATCGGTCTTCAACACCTTCACGCCAACGCCAAGCGCTATCCGTACCAAGATAAAGGACTTTGCCTGTGCCGTAGGTTTTGGTGACTAAAAGGGGAGTGCGACCATTAGAACTGCGGGCGTTACTATGGCGGGCGAGAGTTGTTGTGCCAGCCTTAGCTCGTATTACTGCTGCATGCCATTGGAAGCCTGGCAAGGTACGCCAGATGCGCTCATTCGAGATATCATTGTCATCCAGTTTTGTAAGGAGACTCTTGCGCCCTTCTTCGGTAAGGATGATGCGGCTCGGAACTGCAGAACCAATGCCCGCTTTGCGCTCTGGGTCTGAGATCACAGGATAGAGCTCGCTCAAGCTACTTTCCAGAAGAGAGTGCTGGTTTCCCCGCAGACCAGGTAGGAACACGACACCTGACGCCTGATCTCGAACGAGTTTTTGAATTCTAGTACAATTCTCAGTGGTTAGCTGCTTTGGGCCAATTCCAATGTCACCTAAAAATATAACGTCGTATTCAGTGAGCCGTCCTTGGCTGGGAAAAGCTTCGAGATAGCGGCGTCCCTTGCCTACACTTGGTAGATCTGGATGGAAGAGTAGGCAGTCGACTTCAACTCCGGGGTCGCGTTCTAGGGCGTTGCGTAGAAAACGATACTCCCAGCGCGGAAAGGACTCTATTATCAGTACCTTGAGTTCCTCTTTTCGTATCGCAAGAGTAGCAGATTGAGAATTGTTATTTGGATCGATTTCTTTCGGTGCTGAAGGTAGGTTTAGAGTCAACTCAACATCGCCGAGCGTGGAGGTTCTCCAAGTGATGGCAGATTCCAGACGTCCCATTGCTGGGATGACCACTTGCTCTTGTACTTGTTCACCCGTGCTAGATTTGAGCGTTATCGTAGTCTGGTGCTCACGAGGTAGTGTGCTTTTAAGCACATAGGGTATACGGATAGGTTTACCAGCGATTGCAAAGGTTGGCGCATCAAGGCTGGATACTGAAAGATCTGGCAGAAAACTGGTACTGCCAGTGGCCACGGTGTGAACTGGGATTTTTCGTGCGCGAAATTCACCTGCCCCGCGTACGGGCGCCAAGCCTTCATTCCAGTCTCCGTCTGAAATTAATACTGCTGCTCGTAGATTAGGGTGGCGATCGAGGGAGGTCTGTAGTGCAGCATTTAGATCAGTGGCTTGGCGGTTCTTTTCTTCACTGCTGGCGAATGCCTCAAGAACGACTTCAGCATTTGCAATGGAAGTCCATTTCTCTGACTGGATCAACTTGTCTACTGCATTGGCCCGAGATAAGTTGGTCCCATCAGGTTGAAGCACATCTTGGGTTTCCATGCTTCGTGAGTTGTCCCACAGCACAGCTACCGTAGGGGGATGCTCGGGTTCGTACTCCTCGCGCCACTCAGGCTGATTGAGTGTTAGAGCTAGAAGTATGGCAAGAATGACACGGAGAGTTTCTAGCCAACCCATGCCGCGTGCACGTTCAAGCCTACGAAGACTCCAGATGGAGAGGGCGAGGGTGGCGACTACCAGTATGCAGCCAAAGACGACAGTCGGTCTTGTTGTGACAAATACAAGTTCGCCACTCATGTGGATAGGGCTTTAGACTTATCAGTTTTGCGACCAGGTAGGCAAAGTAAGGCTTCTGCAAGGAGTGCAAGACTCGCTGCTAAGAGGAACGTTTTCCATATTTCAGCAGTAAGTGGTTTGAGGCTACCTGCGGCATCGTCGATGCGTTTATATTCAATTCCTTCAAGTATCATTGCCAGATCTTCATCTCCAATAACTTTTGGCTCGTCTTCTTCTTGGGGACGATTGAGCGCAACCATCTTATTTTCATCCTTTTCAACAAATGCACCTGCATGAAGAGAATGAGTTGAAAGGGTAGAGCCATCTTCGATGCTGAGGGCCATCCATTCAGCTGCATTGCCAAGGGAATCTGGGCCTGCATCGAGGTTACGTGCGTCTCCAAGTGCAGAAGCGCCAAGCTCTATGGCACGGTGCAGTAATACGTAGAAACTGATGCCGTCGCGTGACAGACTGGAGTGTGTAGCTTGGGGTAATGTCGACAGGAACCATGCTCGTCCACCCTCCACATAGGCTTCTAAGAGTAGTGGTTTTCCTGATTCAAATTGAGCCAGTGGTGTACCACTTCCATTTAACTCACAATGCTGGTAGATTTGAGTTTTTCCTAATGGTAGAGGGTTTCCATTCTGAGTGTTTCTAAGAAGTCCCGAGTCAGTGCGCCATGTACCAACCTGCGTCGGCGTTGAAGAGGCGGTAATCCAATCTGTCCACTGGATTCCAAATAGTTTTTTGCCTCTGGATTGTTCTGGGGGCAAAAAGATAACTGAGCCTCCGCTTTCGACATAGTTTTTTAACTGCTTGGCATTCACTCCATCTGGTATTGGTGCATGCCAGATCAGGGTCGCTGAAGATTTCCAGTCTATAAGAGCATCCTCGGAAGGCTTTAAATGTTGGACTTCGTACTGGAGGGAACGATCCATTGGCGAAGAGGCAGTGATGCGAATGATTTCTGCAAGTTGTTCATTTTCACTAACAATGACCGTCTTCCGGACTGGGCTTGCTGCGTAAACAAAGTACGCATCGTTGTTGCGTGGATTGGAGTCGGCAGGTACCGAGATGCGTCCCCATCCAGTTTCTTGTGTGGTATCAATTGGCAAAGTATGCCCCTTGAGGCTAAGTAGTTCTGACTCCATCTTGAAAAGTTGGGAACTGCGGTTGCCGTTGATGGAAAATTCTAGTTGAACTTCTTTGGCGTTCAATTGTCGATTGGCTGCGCGGCGAATATCAAAATCAACAAGTACTTCAGCGCGCGATCTGTATACGTTACGTTTTACGTTCTGAATGTTAATAATGTAGTCTTCCTCGGGGGGGGCGGGGTAGGCGAGAAGGAAGATGCGTAGTCCAGGCAATCGCGAGGCTCTCGCGCGGATAGAATCCCAGCGACCGCTACCGATATCCCAGTCGTTAGCCCGAAGGTCAGTGCAAATCCAGATATCTGCACTTCCAGTTTGGTTGGCTTCAATATTATCTAGAGCTGACTCCAGCATTTTAGGTATATCTGCAGTCGTTGATGTGGGTCCTCCATCTTGAAGGTCTTTCAGTGCACTTGCAGAGCTGACTTCAATCGGGCGCGAAAGTATTCCATCAATAAAAAGGATTCGATCACTGGTTCCAGCGGTTTCAAGACTATTACTGAGTTTCGTTAGTGCCGTGGCTCGCTTAGACTGGCCGCTTTGGAGATTTTGTTGCTCCATGCTGGCAGAGCGATCCAGCAGGATGTAGGTCTCCTTATTGCCTGATCCAGCGAGTCCGCCCATCCACAATCCTGCCAGCGGTCTGCTAATAGCCATTACGATCCCAGCAATTATGAGCATCCTCATCAGTAGGATTAACCACTGACGAATTCGTGCCATGCCAGTAGACATTCGACGGGCATCAAGCAAGAAGCGCATGGCTGCCCAATTCACTGTGCGGTGCCGTTGCCGGTTAACTAAGTGGATGATTATCGGAAGGGCCAAAAGAGGCAATCCCAGTAGAATTCCAGGTTGTAGGAAACTCATCGCCCACCTCCCTTCTTGGGTGTGCGGCGGATCAGAAAACGAGCCAGCACCTCTTCGTAGTTATCCTGCACCTGAACGCGGTGGTAGTCTACGCCTGCATCTCTGACGGCTTTATCAAGTGCTTCTAGATAGGCTTGGAGTGCTTTTCGATATTGCGGGGCGATGATGCTTGGGTCAGCGAGTAGAGATCGATCGCCTTCCATATCTTGGAAGCGAGTAGGGCGCTCAAAATCGAATGTAACTTCCTGCTCGTCTAGTAGGTGAAATATCGCCAGGTCATGATTACGAAAGCGTAAGTGTTGGAAGCAGTCTTGAAGCAGAGAAGGCTCCACAAATAGATCAGAGATAACAACAAATAGCGCGCGCTGAGGAACTTTTTCCGCTGCTTGGTGGAGTACTTCTGGTAAACCCGTTTCTCCGGATGGCTCCATTTCTGCAATGGCATCAAGAATGACGCCCATGTGGGCAGCACCACGCTTTGGGGTGATCTCCTTTTTAAATTCCTTACCGGCGCAGTACAAACCTACGGCATCACCTTGGTGAGCGGCAATGTAAGCGAGTGCACCGGCAACGCGACGGGCGTAATCAAGACGGTTGGGTGAGTCATCAGAAGGTTGGAACCCCATTGAGCCGCTTGTATCAACAATCAGGCAAAGCCTAAGGTTTGTGTCTGCTTCGAACTCTTTGATGAAATAGCGATCACTACGGCCCCACGCCCGCCAATCGACTCTACGAAGATCGTCTCCGGGCACATATTTGCGGTACTCTGCAAATTCTAGACTCGAGCCACGAACGGGACTGCGGTGTCGTCCAGAGACACTTCCAAGCATGGGCGTACGGGCATGCAGAGGCCAGCCCATCAAACGGCTGAGAACTCCTGAGTCGAGGAAGTCCCTGTTTCTCGGTTCTGCCACTTCGGGCTACCCTTCGGCTTGGAGTTCGTCTACTAGGCGCTTCACTACGTCGCGACTAGAGACACCCTCGGATTCGGCTGCAAATGTAGTTATGACGCGGTGGGTCAGTACTGGCTCTGCCACCTCAAGGATATCTTCTAGTCGAACCATATAGCTGCCAGTTAGTGCAGCACGAGTCTTCGCGCCAAGAATCAGGTATTGAACAGCACGTGGACCAGCTCCCCAACCCACTAAGGGTTTGAGCCAATCTGGCGCGTCGGAACTTTTGGGTCGGGTTCGACGTACGAGGTCTGCTGCGAATTCATAGATATGGTCGGGTACGGGAACACGGCGGGCGAGCTCTTGGAATAATAAAACCTGCTCGGCATTAAGGACTGCGTCAAGTGAGGGCATTTCTACACCAGTAGTGGAACGAGCAATCTGGATTTCCTCATCGCGCCCCGGGTAGTCTAACTCGATCATGAACATGAAGCGGTCAAGCTGAGCCTCGGGCAGTGGATAGGTGCCTTCTTGTTCTACTGGATTTTGCGTAGCTAGAACAAAGAATGGTGGAGCCAGCGGGTAGGTTTTTCCGAGGATTGTGATACGGTGCTCCTGCATCGCTTCAAGCATTGCAGCCTGTGTTTTAGCTGGGGCTCGGTTGATTTCGTCAGCTAAAACCACATTGGCAAATAGGGGCCCCTTTACAAATTCAAATTCTCGCTTACCTCCGGTTGTTTCCTGTAGGATTTCCGTTCCAGTGATGTCCATAGGCATCAGATCGGGCGTAAACTGAATCCGACTAAAATTCAGGGCTAATGTTTCTGAGAGCTTACTGACCAAAAGGGTCTTAGCCAGTCCAGGAACTCCCATTAGCAGGCCGTGACCACGTGCGAATAGGCATATAGCAAGATGCTCAATAACCTTTTCTTGCCCGACGATAACCTTACCCAGTTCGAGTTTGAGGCTATCGTAGGTGGCGCGTAACCTGTCTATGGCTTCTACGTCTCCGCTTTCCATTTTTATACCATCTTCCATAAGCTTCCTTAAATTATAGGCATGCAGGTTGGCTGAGAGTGCTTCGAATGCCAGACCCTTTTTGCAGGAAAATAAAAAAGGACCTAAATCAATCCCCGAATAGGAGAGCCGCCATTGAGTACTTTAGATACAACATCGGGAATACCAGCCATGCTACGGATTGCAGCTGTGTCTAGGAGAGTATCCATGATGGTTGCGTAAAGATCAGGGATTGTGACAACATTATCTGCAGGTTCACCACCATCCTTCGATGATGCACCGACAACTCGCCCCATCTTGAGCCCTCCACCATAAAGCATCAGCGGTGCTGAGCCACCCCAGTGGTCACGACCTCCTTTACTATTGATTTTGGGAGTTCGACCCATCTCGCCGCAGCAAACTAGAAGAATTTTGTCCTGCAGACCGCGTGCCTCGATGTCTTCGATGTAGGCGCTGACGGCATGGTCGAAAGGAGTTCCTACATAACCCATTCCCTCTGTCATAGTTGCATTATTTTTGTCAGCATGCATGTCCCAGACAAAATTAGTCGTCACAGTTATGAACCCTGCGCCTCGCTCGGCAAGACGTCTCGCTAGTAGCAAAAGTTTACCGAGACTGTTGACGTGATCACGGTAACGTTCGTGGTTGTTCCAGCGACGGCTGATCTTGCTCACATCCATCAGAGATGAGGTGTCATAACGATCAATCGTTCGAGGGTCCTCTTTACTGATATCGAATGCTTCAGACATTCCGCCAGAAAGAGCCTCGAAGGCTTGAGAATGAAAATGATCGAAGCTCCCACTTGAGCCAGCCTTATCAACTGCAGCTCTCCATTGATCGACACTTCCAAGAAGATGGCGGCGGTCATCGAGTCGATTAGGGTCAACATGTAACTGCATGTCGCGCTTGAGGCTACCTTCGCCGCTGGGTGCAAATGGTTCGTATGCATCGCCCAGAGGTCCAGTGGTATTGAATTTGCCCAACTTCATGATTGCGGGCATCGCACTTGGATCGACTGCACGAGGGTAGAGTACTACATTTCGGGGAAGATAAGTAGTTGGGTGGCTTGTTCCAGCAATGCGTGCATAGTGAGACCCAAGATTAGCCCCAGCCGAGTAACGACTGTCTACAATGGGCTTTGAGTCATGGCTACCACTGCCAGTAGTAAATGAGCGTACTATGGAGAACTTATCATTAAGCTTTGAAAGCTTGCTAAATGTGGATCCGAAGCTAATTCCCGGAATACGGGTGGGGATTTCCCCGGTGGCGCTTCGGATGTTTGATGGAGCATCCATCTTTGGGTCGAACGTCTCGAACTGACTGGGACCTCCATGCATGAAAAGGAAAATCACAGATTTGTCCCTAACAACTCCTCCAGCATTGCGCACAGCCTCCTGAGCGCGAAGCAGATCCGGAAGTGTGAGACCACCTAGTGCCAATCCGCCAACACTGAGCATGCTGCGGCGGTTTAGGTTTGGTGTTGTGAAGTCTAGCATTGTTTGCCCCGTCAATTTAAAATTAAGCAATTCAGCCTAGTTCGGACAAGAGAATTCAATGTTGTAAGTTGGGCTTCATTACACAGCCTTTAAATTGGTAATGACCAAACCCATAAAGCCCCCACTCCATAAGCGGGTGTTTAAGCGTGTTCCTGCAGACGAGTCTTGGTTCGTTCGCAACCTGCGTCTATTCGCTTTTGTATGGAGTCGTCGTATCGAAGGTTGGAAGCTGTTTTGGTCGGAATTCCGATGGTTTCGCAGATTTGCGCAGTTTGCCCGCTTTAAAAAATGGGAAATCGTAGACCGAGCCAGAAAAGAGGAACAGGTGCGGAAAGAAAATGCTTCCTTACCAAAGCCTGATATTGAGGAGAGGTTGGGTAAGTTGGATGTTTTTTTCTCTCTATTACTGAGTCCTACTAAGCCTGGTGCAGTCTGGGTTACTCAAATATTACTAACAGTTCTTGCGCTGTTACCAGTTGGATGGTTGGGCTATAGTTTCCTTCGCAACTGGCGCATAGACAATCTTTATCAAGCTTCTGTCGTTGCTTTGAGTTCCGGTGATTTGGTCACTGCTTGGCGGACTGCTCATGCTGCCCATCTAATGAGACCTGATGATGATAGTGTACTTAGAGCTCTTTTTGACTCCGCTTGCAAGGTGGGGCACCCACAAGCTCTTCAATGGGGAAAAGAGTTAGTCCGTCGAACTAGTGCAACACTTGAGGATCGCTTATCTCTAACTCGTATGGCTATCGAAAGTGGAGACCGTGAGTTGGCAGAACGAGAGCTCGCATATTACGAAAGAAATTCAGAAGATAATCCACAAGAAGCACGTATTCTGCGCCTGCATTTGACGGCATCTAGAGGGCGTTCTGGAAAAGCTGAGGCTTTGTTGCAAGCTCGTCTTTTACTGGCGGATGGGTGTGATTCGGTAGATCTACATCGGATATACTGGTCGCTATGCATGGATCCCGCTGACCCCGAGATTGTAAAGGAGGGTCTTGCCCATCTACGGCAGTTTACAAATCGCAGTGACTCATTGGGGCGGGAGTCATTGCGATTCCTTCTGCAGCAATCTGACTTAGATCCAGAAGAGCAAAAGTCTTTCGCTGCATCGCTTTGGGCATTCGAGAAACCTACTAGAATGGATGCACTTTTGTGTATGAATGCAAACTCTGGAACAAAGTCCATAGATTCAGGGAGTTTGTATGACCACTTTATTTCATCAGGAAAGGAATCAAATCCTGACATGGGAACTTTTGATGTGGCTCGTAACCTCGCGCGTCTTGGACGCAATGAGGAAGCCGTTGCATATGTCGTTGATACAGGTGGTGAACAGCTATCTCCAGCCTGTAAGTTATTTTTCGAATCTATTTTTTCCACGCGGTCAGGCGATACTGAACAAGCTCAAGAACTATTGCGAAAGGCTCTTGAGGCAGCATCCTTGGAAGACTTGGATGTCATTCGTCAGCTCGTACAATTGCACAGCGGTCCAAATGTTGTACTCGCTTTATTGGAAAGAATCGAAAAAGAGGCCGTTGCTCCCCCTGTTGTGAGACAAATGCTCGCATTGTGCTACCAACGTCTGGGGCGTGATAAAGACCTTGAAGAAATTCTTTCACGTACGCCCTTGCCATCCGAGGATGCATCACCTCAGGAAATTGAGCAAACCTGTCGTCTTAAAGCCCTGTATGGTCAAAATCTTCCAGAATGCCGCCGGCTAGCTGAACAACTTGTCACCAAATATCCATCAACACTCTCCTATCGTTATCTTCTGGCTCTATGCTACCATCGGTCAGCTCGCCCTCAGGAGGCACATGCTTTATTACAGGTTTACCTTTCGGGAAACCCTCCGACTTGCCCATCTCAGCGTCTAGTCGGCGCTCTTTCCTTGTCAGGAGTTGGGCGTCATGCTGAGGCTGGGCGCTGGCTTCCTACAGAACAAGTTGCCTGGCTGTTGGAGCCAGAGTTGGAAATGATGAGCTGGGTTACAGATTCTGTGAAATGACCTCCGCCTCACAGGCTCAGAAACCTGAACTTGAGGTAGTTCCAGTTTACTTTGGCTTGTTGTGGCTATGGGGAATGTTCTTCTCTCGAGTTCATTTATGGTGGAACGAAGCAAGCTACTACACCTACGGATGGGCAGTGCCACTACTTGCGTGCTTGTTGATGTATCGTGCGGACAAGTCTACCCTTATGGTTCATGGGAAGTCCAAGCTTGGTGGATTGCGCCATTTTTTTGGTTTAATTCTAATCTATGCTTCAATCCGCCTAGTTGCAGAGCCTGACCCATTTTGGAGGTTACCTCTTTGGTTGGAGGCAATGATTCTGATTCTCCTAACTCTCTCAGTTCTAGCTTGGGTATATGGTCGAGGGGTGTTTCGCGTTTTTCTTATTCCATTCCTGTTTCTCCTCACAGTCCTTCCGTGGCCAGCTGTTTTGGAAACGAAACTTGTACAGCTCATGATGGACTTGGTAACGGCCTCAACTGCTGAGGCTCTTCTCTGGGTTGGCCATCCTGCGATTGTGGTTGGTCACACTCTAAACGTGGGTCAGGAGAGTGTTTTGATAAGCAATACCTGCAGTGGTATTCGTTCCTTCCAGGGTCTATTAGCGGCGGCGTTGTTTCTGGTAGCTTACCTTCAGCTCTCGTTTAGAGGTTCTGTAGCAACAATCGTTACAGCCATACTGATCGCTTTCTTTTTTAATCTATGTCGAGCTTTTGCCCTCTCTCTCATCTCTATCGAGGGAGGAGATCAAGTTTATGCAAGATGGCATGATCCTGTAGGCTACATCTCTGTGACGCTGTCCTTGTTGAGCATTATTTTCTTTGCCAGATGTTTCCGTTCTAATGCAGGTTTTTCTCTGGCGCATAGATCTCTTCCCGATATCCGAGGCTTAAGCCTTCGTTTGTCCTTATTGGTTCTCGGATGCTGCTTGTTGCCAGAGATTGCCACTCAGGTTTGGTTTCGCTTTGTCGTGAAAACTGAACCCGTTTCGCATTGGCACATCCAATGGCCTGTTGATACCAAACCATTGGAAGAGCCTGTGAGGGATGTTCTACTCTTTGACTATGGAGAGATTGGGCAAATGGTCCTTTCCGATGATAATTTGGTTCGTGTCATTCATTTCGGATATGATGGTAGTTCACCGGGAGCCAGTATTTGTAGCCGTAACCATGACCCAGCTACCTGTATGGGGCATCTAGGCACAAAGCTCTTTGATGGAGTCCATGACGTAACCTGCGAGGTTGCCGATGCGAGATTAACATTTAGGCACTATGTTGCTGGCAAGCAAGATTCCACCGGACGGTTTTCCTTGCATGTTTGGTGGTGTCCTTGGGTTGTTGATATGCGAAGCGGAGCTTTTACAGATCTTGGTGGTTCTTTGTTGGATAAAGGACGTAGGTTTCTCTCTGGTAAATTGTCATTTGAGCGCAAAGTACTCTTAGTGCTTCTAGAAGGTCCGAGGAATACGGTCGAAGCGGAGACAGGATTACGGGAAGTTGTTCAGAAGATTGTTCGGTCAGGAAGAGAGTGAATCAGTCATTATCTCTTCACTTGATTGATTTTTTCTCACCGAGTTTCTCAGTATTTTGCTTTTTTAAGTGAGGCTGTAGCAATGCCCATTCCTCATTCAGCATTTGCTTTTCAGTGATGCTACTCGACCACCTTTGGGCCTCTGAATTCTTGCCCTGTGCAAAAAGAGCAGCAGCCAAAAGTGCTTTTTCTGAAGGTTGCATAGGGGAGCCTCCTCGGCGGCGAAGAGTCTGGGTGGTCGCATCTGGATCACCGGCAAGGAGCTGAGCAAGAGCAAGCGTTGAAATGAAACTAGGGTTGCGAGGGGCGGTCGCGAGTGTCCTTGTAGCCTCCTCAATGATAGGCTTGGGCTCTGCCCCATGAATTAGTTTGAGCCAGTTTAGATTGTTGAGGTGTGCAGGGTGGTATGGACTGCGTGCTTGAAGCATTTGAGCGGCGCTCAACGCGAGTTTGCTATCACGGAACTGTAATGCCAATTGTAATAACTGAGTACATTCATCTTGTCCTAGATCTCTTGACGACTTCCTAAGCACTGTTGAGTAGGCGACTAAAGCGGCATCTGGTCTTTGATTGAGTAGGGCGAGGCGTCCAGCTTCGACGAGTGCAGGGTAGTTATCGTTTTCGTAGGCCCAGTCTAGGTAATTTGGAATAGCCTCTGGATCACGTGATGCTAAACCGAGGTGAGCTAATGCCTTGGACCTTTTGGCGTCGTTAAGTCTGAATTTCAATTGATTAAAAAGCTCTTTGGCTGATTCTAAATCTCCGTAGGCCAGTAGTGCTTGGAACCTAGGCTGAAAAAGCTCTGGTTGCGTTCTCGCTTCCTCGCTTGAAACAATTTCCAGTGTCGATTGGTGAAGTCCTTTTGAAGTGAGCCAACTGCAGAGTAATGGCTTATCTTCATGCTGAACCTGTTCAAGGGCTTGTTCTAGGATTGAATCATGTTTTGAAGCTGGTCTACCTCTAAGAAGGATGTCAGTTGCTCGAAGCTTTGAGGCAGGACTTGCCATTGGATGTTGGGTGAGACGATCGGCTGCATCGAGAATGTCCTCTTCGAAAACTCCCTGTCGTATTGGAAAGAATGCTAGGTCCATCAATGCTTGGACCGCTTCCTGGTCATTTCTTTTGGACAGGTTTTGGAGTTCGTTTTTAGCAGCGATTCGGAGTTCGAGGTTACCTATTCTCCAACTGGCCCTAGCCCTAAGTAATCTCAGTAGTTTGTTGTCAGGGGCTTCTTTGAGATAATTGAGCAACTCACGCAGGTCTTCATCTGATATTCGTTGGCCGGGTGTCGCGAAGCTTTCTTTGATACGCAGTGCCAAGGGTTCCCAGACTGGAGCCTGTGGTTTCGGTGATCGGTTCTTGTTCCAAAAAAATAAACCAACAGTGACCGAGGATAGGGCTAAAGCGATCAGCCGCGTTCGGATCTTCATACGGATTCGCTCAAACTTGCCTCAGAATCTTTGGCAGTCTTGCGATTTCGCATGTAAAGGATTCCGAATGTGGCAATACCGAGTAGTGGAAACACCACTGCAGGCTCAGGGGCTGCTGAGGCACTGCCGCCACCTCCTCCGCCAGATCCACCACTAAGCCACGCCGAATAGGACTGTTCTACAGGGATGAAGAAGTTTCCGCCAAGACTGGGATCCTCGTAAGTTCCCCCGATGTTGGTTCCTTGGGGCGAGGAGGAAACATTGTATCCAATGTCTTTTAATAAGGCGAAATCCAACTCGCTGAATCCCCGCCTGGTATTGTTAGGTGAGGTGGTGTTCATTGAGGGGTGGCAGGCACAACCAATATGTGATGTGTTAAGCGTACCAAAGTGGCTTTTGCTCGCTGCATCCATGGGGACATTCTGATTGCTGTATGCAGCTTTACCATTGGTTCCCGTCCAATTGTTTCCGGATAGGTTGTTGTTCCATGCATCCCAAACATTGCTAAAGCCCATGATGTGACCGATTTCATGAACCATCACAGAGTAAAAGTCAGGTAAACCTGAAGTTGTCGCATCTGTATGAGTGGTAAGATCTGTGTCGTCATAAAAAGTGTAGGACGAGTTGAAACTGATCGACCCGCCGACAGAGTCAAAGTTCGAGGTGGAATTCCGAGTATTCTGCCAGTAGTTGAGAAACGTACCGTCGTTAACTCCGCTGTATCCAAATCCTGAATTTGCAACTGCAAGATACTGGTTTGTGGTTCCTACGGATTTTGCTCCCATGAGAATTACAATTTTGTTCTCATCACCAAACTTATTACCATCGGATGTTGCATTAGCGGGATTCATCTGAAGATTCGCCATGCTTGTGGGATTTTTAGTGCTCACATAGAAGTTTAGAGAGCTTCCATATTGCGCAGGGTCGAGATGTCCAAAGCTCTCGCTTTGTAATCGAGATTCAAAAGCATAGGCTGCTTGTTCAGCGATGTACTTTCGTTCATCAGAGAAATAACTTCCCGTGTCGTAACTATAGTCTAGGACAATTGAAATAGCTCCCGTTGTGATCTTACAAAGAGCAGTGGTCAAAATGATAAACTGAGTCGCGCTTTTTAGCATTAAGAAATCATTTGAATGTGACCAACCCTTGTCTCTGTGGCACTTTAGGTCAAGTTAAGTTATTATATTCATTTTTAGAAGATCAGAAATCTTTTATTCATTTAGAGTCTCAAAGTCTTTTTATAAACTTCTTGCACATGAGACGCATTCTCAATAAGGAGTTGCATAAAAGTTAATGACATGTGCCGAAAGACAAAGCCAGAACTAGGATTGATCAAGACCCAGTTTGATTTGAACACTTTTCCGGGGCTCTACTCCGATCAAAACTCTTTATGTTCCTTTTCTGTTCATGAAAAGGGAGTTAAAATCGAAGGAAGGCGTTTTTTGCTCAGGGATGGTATGGCTTTTACACAACTTCAACTAGCCTCAGAGAAAAAAATATGCTATCAAATGGATTGGTCTTCCGAGTTAGTTGTATTCGCCCATCTAAAGGGCGAAAACTTAGGTCTGTCTTTACCAGATCTTGGTAGTCAGCAATTGTCGGAAGGTCAATGGTGTGTATTATCGGGTACAACTGCTCGCGCGTTCCTAAATGACGGTAGTGTTTGTTCACTTAACATATGGATACTTAGCAAAAAACTTCTCAGCAAAATTGTTAATGATCTAGATTTGGCTTCATGCGCTTTGGATTGTTTCGCCTGCCCTGCGGTTTCCCTTCCAGCATTTATAAAAGGGGATGCAGATCATTCATTGTCTATGACAGTCGATGTGTTGTCTCATGTCGTAGATAAAAAAGGCTCTTACTCACCCCTTGCAGTCGAAGCGCGTGTGCTAGAAGGTTTACAATCCTTTCTAGGACAACCCACACTAAGTCGGATACAAAACTGCCAAGAAGCTTGCTTCTCAGATGCCGATAGAAATGCTTTGCTTAAAGCTGCAGAGTACATGGCTTCAAATTTGGGCGACAATCATACCTTGGCTCTTATCGCACGCGAGGTTGGGATTAATGAGTTTAAGCTAAAAAAAGGCTTTAAGTCACTTTTTGGTAAGACTGTATTTAATTGGCTTCGGGATAAAAGAATGGAGCAAGCAGCTATTGATTTTCGTTACACTGACAGAAAGGTAATAGAGGTTGCTAATGAAGTGGGTTACTCCAATCCAAGTCACTTCGCCCGCAATTTTAAAACTGTACATGGATCAACAGGAAACAATACCTCTAAATCTCGAAGGGCAT
>CAJWWL010000032.1 GCA_913048125.1 uncultured Opitutia bacterium
TACTATGATTTACTCGCCAATAAGAACATTCCTGAGTCCGTACTCGTGGCAAAGTCGCTCTATGCATCGGCATCACACCTGCTTGAGGCCCGTGTTTTGATGGCGCTCGCCCATCTACGAACTAATGCCCCTGATTCTGCCCTAAAGGTAATTGAAGCAAACCCGCAACCTGACTGGACTAAGGGGCGTATAGGGTGGCAAATGCTCTACACCCATATTTTGAAAATCAATTTACAAAGTGAAAAAGCGGAGAAGATACTGCAAACCATCGCCACAGCGAAATTAACAGTCGCTGAACGAGAAGGACTCGACAACCTCTGACAGGTAAAATGCCCATAACTTGGCGCGACTACTGGCCTCCTCTCCTAGCTTTTGGTAGTTGCTGGGCTTTTGCCATTTGGCAGCTAAAAACAGAATGGAATCTAAATCCACAATATGCTTATGGCTGGATCACAGCACCCTTGGCGCTGTTTCTTCTCTGGCGAGATTCAGAACAAAACCCCGCGGAGCACAATTCCCAAACCAAAACACTCTGGATCCTAGCCACGCCAACGGTGATAATGCTCTTGCCCCTCTGGATTGTAAGGGAGGCTAACCCAGACTGGCGACTCCTCAACTGGGCATTCTTTTTCTGCGCAGCTATTCCTACTGTAGCGTGGTTCTTTTCCAATGGAGGTGTAACTCGTGTAAGAATTCTGGCCTTTCCGCTCTTCTTCTTCATGACCTCTGTCCCGTGGCTACTATCATGGGACTTAAAATTCGCGCAATATCTGCAACAAAAAGTAAGTCTCGTAGTTCTAGAGGTCCTACTTTTACTGGGTCGAGACGCAGAACTGGAAGGCCACCTAATACGACTGGCAACTTGCACAATTGGGGTCGATGAAGCCTGTTCTGGTATACGAGGCCTACAATCTTCGGTAGTAGTGGGCTTCTTCCTTGGACACTATTTCAGGTTCCAAATCTTAAGTAGAGTTGTACTTGTCATAATGGGCATCCTATGTGCCTTTCTTTTAAATCTCTTTCGTGCTGGTTTCCTCGCGTATCTAAGTGCCTCAAAGGGTACAGATATGGCTTCGAAATGGCACGACCCAATCGGTATCGCAGAGTCAGTAGGTACGCTAATCCTGCTTCTTTTTCTCGTTTTGCTACTGAAGAAGGGCTTTAGCGTCAAAACAAGCTCAGGATTTAGTGACGATAGCCATGGAAGTTTTGCTTTTCTTCACCAACCTTGCCATCGACCCTTTGCATGGTTTACAATAATTTGGTTAACGCTGACTCTTCTATCCACAAACCTTTATTACTGGTACCACGAAAGAAATCTCCCCCTTAACACACCTGTCCAAGTAGATCTCCACAACCAGACTCGAACATTCGAAAAACATCGTATATCCGACGCAATCCGTGCTCAACTCCACTACAACGAAGCAGTTTCAGCACGCTGGAAATCTACGCAAAACCTAGATTTCCTCGGCTTCTACTGCCGCTGGGAACAAGGTAGTGGATCTCCCCTTGCTCTTGCTGTACACACTCCGGAAGTTTGCCTGCAACTTCGAGGCTACAGGCTAATTGAAGATCAAGATGAAATTCTAATCAATATCCCAGGCGCCAACCAACCTGTCCCATTTGAGGCGCAGACCTTTTCATACCATAGCGAAATCGTGCACATCTTTCGATGTTACTGGCCAGACAGACTCCTTGATGGGAAGTTTCCCGGATTCCCAAAGCAAGGGTACAGCACTAGCGGGAGACTCCGCGCCGCCTTCAAAGGTTTCCGCAACCCAGGCGCGACTATGATCGCAATCGGTCTTTTTGAAAATTCAATAATTCGTAACTTTGATTTAGCCAAGGAAGCCGTAGAACGGGAACTCGCTACGAAGGTTAAAGCCTCCTAATCAAGTTTTTCAGGCCAGTCATGTTTTGGATAACGGCCTCGAAACATTTTTCGTACCTCTGGATAGGAATCTTTCCAGAACCTGGTAATATCGGTGGTGATTTGGACGGGTTTCCGGTTAGGAGCCAAAACCTCAATGGGCAAGATGTAACTTCCAGCGGCCAAGGTCGGATGTAACTTAACTTGCATCATTTCTTGAACGGTCAAAGAAATATGGGCATCGGTTTTATTGTAACATATCTCAACAGGCTTGCGCCTGCCAGAAACACCTAGTGCTGTCGGCGCAAGAGAGTCAAGTAGTGGACCTAATCCATCGGCCAACCAACCTTCCAAAACAGGCATCACTTCCCGGTTTTTAATTTCACGATATGACATCGCGCCAAGGCAAATCTCCTGAAGCAGAATCCGCCGAGCAGAATCATCAATAGTGGCAAAACCATAATCGACACAATGACGTGCAGCAAAATTGACTCTTTCGATCCACTTCTCGACCTTGTTATCCCAGTTTTTTAATTTTAAGCCGCCCGACAATACAGCTTCAGCAAGGAGTTCCGCGGCACAACTTTCATCAGGCTCACCGCCGGAGGTCTCTTCAAGCTCAAGATCTCCAAATTTAAGGAAATGCCTTACTGCAACTCTCCTCGATTGCTCATCAAACAAAGTGTCTGAGGACTTAGAAAAACGCTCTGGAAATAATTCCTTAAGCCAAGATTGCTCAATTTCTGTAGCAAGACCAAGCAACATATCCCGAGAGTTGTTACGGACGATCTCTTCGATTTCTGCAACTACAATAAGTGAAGAGCCATCTGAGACACTTGTTCGACGCAGCTCTCCTCTTCGGCCACCAGGTAATGCGCAACGTAATGTACCTCGATCCAACCTCCGGGCAACCTGATGTGGAAAAGCAGCAAGCAGACATTTTCGAGCCTCAGCCAAATCAACATCTTCATCGGAAAATTGCATATTTTGGCCACGTGCAAGATCAAGAAACTGTTGAACAGTTTGCCAAGCTTCTCGTGCAGCAGCTGCGTGGATACCCCATTCCCGACAGAAATCCATAGAAAAGCGATTCTCAGCAGCCAAATTAAAAGCCTTGTAGAGATAAAAGAAATCCGACCCAGGCATCTCTGACAAACGGATAAGTTCCTGACGTTCACGTTCTTTCCGGCTCTCTTTCAAGGGCAACAAGAAATTACGCCCCTGAACGAATGCAGCAAATTGGCACATTAGACCAAGACAACCACGCTTCTCACCTTCAAGAAGCAATCTAGCATAACGTGGATGAAGTGGGAATCTTGACATTCTTATACCATCATCAGTGAGGTCTCCATTTGAAGATACCGCACCTAAATCCCTGAGGGTCTGCTCTGCATGTTTGAGAGCAACAGGATGCGGGTTTTCGAGCCAATTGAAGGCTTCAGGGTCATCTACACCGGATACACGAAGCTCGAGCAGGCTTGGAGCTAAGTCGATACGATGGATTTCTGGTTCAGTCACGATAGACATTTCCGACTGTTCCCGTTCTTTCCAGAGACGGAGGCAATAACCCTGAGCAACACGACCGGCTCGACCTGTGCGCTGGTCTGCAGATGAGATACTAATCCGCTCAGTAACAAGAGTATCCAAGCCCCTTCTTGAATCAAAACGAAACACACGGGCAAGACCACTATCAACAACCGTGCGAACGCCCTCTATGGTCAATGAAGTCTCAGCAACATTGGTGGCGACAATAATCTTTCTTCTTGTATTTTTTTCCATCGCAAGATCTTGCTGCTCTGCAGGCATCTCTCCATGGAGCGCAAAGACATCTAATCCACGTGTCTCACGCATAGATTTAAGTGCATCAACGGTTCGACGAATCTCGTAGGCTCCAGGCATAAAAACAAGGATGTCTCCATCTGAACTTCTTCGTAAAATTTGAGGAAACCTTCGAGCAACCTTATCCCAGATTGGTCTTGATCCCGGACCTGTACCATCTTCCGAGTATTCTGTACAGACAGAAAAGCTGCGACCCTCACAACCAAGCTGTATGCAAGGCTTCAGAAACTCATCTAATAAAGCAGTTTGTAGAGTGGCAGACATCACTCCAACGACTAAATCTGGCCTAGTTTTCTGTATATCTTTAATTCTAGAAAGAGCGAGATCTCCAACAATATGACGTTCGTGAAACTCGTCGAACAGAACAGCACCAACTCCGTTAAGCACTGGGTCTCCTATTAGACGTCTCCAGAAGAGCCCTTCAGTTATATACAAAATCTTGGTGTCAGGGGAAGATCGGTCCTGGAAACGGACTTGAAATCCGACTTCAGTGCCAAGTAGTTTTTTACGCTCAAAAGCCACCCGCTTAGCCAACATTCTGGCAGCCAATCGACGTGGTTGCAGAACAAAAATTGCTCCCTTCAACTCAGGATGTCCATCCAATAGCATCTGTGGTACTTGAGTGGATTTGCCTGACCCAGTTGGTGCAGAAAGTACGAAACGTTTACATGCATGTAATGACTCAAGTAGTTTATGGCGGATCGATTCGATTGGAAGGTTAGTTATCATGTGCAGGTAGAACAGAAGGAGTCATCCACATTGGGCAACAGAGACTCATATTACAGAGGCAAGCTACCAAAAAGTGCCTTTTGTCTTTTAATTCCAAGAAGTTTCTGTAACCTATTTCGCCCTTAAATTAAAAGTGCCCGATACAGAAACAGAGCCATTTGATACCGTAGACGAAGCTGTGGCTGATATAGCTGCAGGACGTATGGTTATTGTTACTGACGACGAGTCGCGAGAAAATGAGGGAGACCTTGTGATGGCGGCTGATAAGGTAACACCCGAGACGATCAACGCGATGCTTCTCCATGGGCGTGGACTTATCTGTGTACCCGCAATGGAGCCACAACTTCGAAAGCTTGGCATCAATCCAATGGTTCCTGAGAACCGTGAGTCACACAAAACTGACTTCACAGTTTCAGTAGATGCGGCTAAAGGTATCACGACAGGCATCAGCGCATACGACCGTGCCGCCACTATAAAGATCCTAAGCGATGGTAAAACTACGCCTGACATGTTAGTTCAACCAGGCCATGTTTTCCCACTAAGAGCCAAGGCTGGTGGCGTATTGCAGCGTGCGGGACACACGGAGGCGGCTGTTGATCTTGCCGCATTAGCGGGGTTACCTCCCGTAGGTGTCATCTGTGAAATCCTTAACGAGGACGGTAGTATGGCACGCCTTCCGCAACTCGTTAAATTTAAAAAGAAGCATGGATTTCGAATGATATCGATCGCGAGTCTGATTGAATACCGGCACCAACGCGATAAGCTTGTGGAGCAGGTTGCTGAAGCACCATTCAAACACAAGAAGCACGGAGAATTTACACTGCATGTCTACAAAAGTGTTTTAGATGGTCGCCATCATTTTGCATTTGCTCGAGGGAAATTAGAACAAGATCAACCGACAGTTGTACGAGTACACAGCGAGAATTTGCTCAGTGACGTCTTTCAGATGGAGAAGACCCACGGAGCAAGCACTTTAGACAACGCTCTTCAACAAATCGTAGAGGAAGGTAGTGGAGTGCTCCTGTACCTAGAAAAACCATATTCGGGAATTGATGTCACTAAACTAGCTGGTACAGGATCGGTAAAAAAAATCCCTGCATCTAGTATGGATTTTAGAGACTATGGAATCGGAGCCCAGATTCTGGTGAGTCTTGGTCTGCGTAAAATCCGTCTTCTAGCCAACACCAAGAGAAAGGTTATTGGACTGGATGGATATGGGTTGGAAATAGTTGAATATATGAAACTCGGGTAAATTCCGACACGGACTTAAAGTATTTAAAATAATTTAAATTTCGGATTCTATTCAAGACAGCTAGAACACAATGAGCCAAAGTCGTTTCAAATTTAAAGAGGTTGATGTAAAATATTCCCGAATTGGAATTGTGGGGGCTAGCTACAATCCCGATATGGCAGATAGATTATTGGAATCGACATGCGATTCGTTGTATCAACGCGGCATAGCAGAAGAAAACTTAGATGTTGTGCGAGTACCTGGTTCATTTGAGGTTCCAGTGGTCGCATCGAAAATGGCACATTCAGAAGACTTCCATGCTGTTATAGCTTTAGGAGTGGTAGTTGCAGGAGACACCTCTCATCACGAACTGATTGGCCAAACCACGGCGAAGGCACTGCTGGATATCTCCATCCTTACTAGCACCCCAGTAATTAACGGAATCTTAGTTGTAAACAGCGAAGAACAGGCCAGAATCCGTATCGCAGGCGAGCAAGCACGAGGTCCCGAATTCGCTGAAGCTGCACTGCATATGGCAAATCTTAAACGCAATTGGGAAAACGCATGAGCGAAAATGTCTCCCAAAGGCATGCCAACAGGCAGGCTTTAGTTCAATTCCTCTACATGATCGAGATGAACCCTCCTGAGGAAATGACTGATTCAATACGAATGTTTTTTGAATCAAGGGAACATCCGCGAGTTTGGTATGGCTACGCGGAGGAGTTGCTGGCGGGTATCCTCGACGAACTAGATTCAATTGATGCCCGGATAGGAGAACTAGCCAAAAACTGGGAATTTGGGAGAATCGCCCGAACGGACCTAGCTATTCTAAGACTTGGCATTTACGAAATCCTACACCGAGAAGATGTACCACCAGTAGTCGTAATCGATGAGGCCGTTGAACTGAGTCGTGAATTCTCAACAGAAAAATCCAACACCTTTATCAATGGTCTGCTTGACCGAGTTATGCAGGAAGTGGAACGGCCCAACCGCGAAAGACTGTTTTAAATCACCAACCCATTATGGCTGGATTTTTCAAAAGGTTTAGAGAAAGGCTTGCGCAGAAAGCTCCAGGGTTACGCAAGGCAATTGGAGGGCTTTTCGGTAAAACCCTCGACAACAAGACAGTCGAAACCCTCGAGGAGGCTCTTTATGAAGCAGACTTTGGAGTGGAGACTACTGAGGAGATTCTTGAGGAGGTGCAATCTGCTTATCGCGCAGAAAAAGAACTACGCAGTCGGGATATAGCACAAATAGGGTCCACTGTTCTGGGGCGAATTTTGGAAGGTGCTGAAGGGCGATTCATTGCAAACACAGAAAAACCTCAGGTCATATGCTTACTTGGGGTGAACGGTGCAGGAAAGACCACGACCAGCGCCAAGTTAGCTTGGTATTTTAAAAAGAACGGAAATAGCACTCTCTTAGGGGCCTGCGACACATTTCGCGCCGCTGCCAATGAACAGATTCTGAGTTGGTCAAATCGCCTTGATGTAGATTTAATCTCCAGTCAACACGGTGCCGATGCTGCCTCGGTGGCTTTTGACAGTTACGAGGCAGCGCTTGGTCGCGGTCATGACTACCTAATTCTTGATACAGCAGGGCGACTGCACACCAAGACCAACCTAATGGAAGAACTTAAGAAGATACAGCGTGTTCTTCAGAAGAAGGACGCTGATGCCCCCCAACACCGTTGGTTAGTACTAGATGGGAGCCTTGGCACGAACTCAATTGATCAAGCCCGAGCGTTCCATGAGGGATTTGGACTCACTGGTCTTGTAATTACCAAGCTGGATGGAACGGGTCGAGGCGGAGCAATTGTAGGTATCTACCGAGAACTTGGCCTACCCATTTATTTCGTTGGTCTCGGGGAGGATCCAGAAGACTTGCAACCATTTGATAAGGATGACTACATAAGAGCCATTTTTGAAGTGGAATGAGACACGGCCATACCCAAGATCTGACTGTCGACATAGGTGAGGGTCGGAGTTACCCAATCAGATTCGTTCAAGATGCAAAGGAGGTGTTAGCAAAACTTGTTACCGATCAGGCTGACAGTTCAGGCAAATTAGCAGTTATCACAGACATGAATCTGCAACTAGCCCATCCTGAACTTTTCGAACAACTTCTCAAAGAAATACCCACTTTTGTGGTTTCCCCTGGAGAGCCTTCTAAGAGCGTGCAAAGGTTAGGTGAGCTTTGGGACTTCCTTGCTCAAATCCAACTAGATCGTCAAGGAAAGCTCGTTGCTTTGGGCGGTGGTGTAATCGGTGACTTGGCAGGATTCGCCGCTGCTAGCTTCCTACGTGGAGTGGCATATTATCAAGTGCCAACCTCTCTTTTAGCTATGGTCGACAGCTCTATAGGGGGTAAAACTGGTATCAATATTTCTGCAGGAAAGAATCTAGTTGGGGCCTTTTACCACCCTGAGGAGGTCTTGATTGATACTCGTCTACTAGAAAGCCTACCTGCTACAGAGTTCTCTGCTGGCATGGCTGAGGTCGTGAAGTACGGTCTCCTAGGGGATCTTGGACTTTTTCAAAAACTGGAAGATCTGGACCGCCTACATCCTCAGCATCCAGAACTACCTTCAGTGATCCGTCGATGCTGTGAGATTAAGGCACAAGTAGTCCGTGATGACGAGAGAGAAACCAGTTCAGAAGGTGGCCGCGCGCTCTTAAACCTTGGCCATACCTTTGGGCACGCTATCGAGAAAGTAGCTGGCTATGGAGTATATCTTCATGGAGAAGCGGTCTCCATCGGTATGATTGCTGCAGCAGAGCTCTCACATCGTAAAGGCTGGATCTCAATGGATGACTGCGATCGAATTCGAATTTTGCTTGAGCGATATGACTTGCCGGTAAGCCTTCAAGAGAAACTTCTTGCTGAGGACTTGCTCAATTCGATGAAACGAGATAAGAAGGTACGTAGTGGAATTATTCGATTCGTAGCAATGCGGAATCTGGGAGATTCTTTCACAACGAGTGATGTGGATGAAATCCTGATTCGTAACTGCCTTACATCAATCGGAGCCGTTTAGGCAATGACGGATCTGGAGGAACTTGTTGCTCGCGAATTCTTTGAGCGAAGTGGCTTCTTCATTAAAAGATTGCACCATGCACATGCTGAGCCCACCCCAGCATCGAATAAAACCAAAGGGAAAGCCAAAGAGATTCGGCTCCACCCAACCTATCTAGTTCAAAGAGATACAGGGCGTACTCAGAACGAGCCCATTGGTGAAAGATTTCAGCTTTTCTCAAGCGACCTTGGCGGTCTTGCTGTAGCAACAGTGATCTTCTTTGGATGGAACACGCCAGGATTAAACCTGCAAGTGTTTCAGTCTGGAGCGCGCTACAGGAGCTGGATACGTAACGAAGTACTTCCCTCCTACGCCACATCTTTAGATAATGCCTTATCCAAGATCTCGATTCCAGTAACTCCGTTGCGTGTAGTACTTTTACCAGGTTTGCCTGCTGTAGAGCCCTACCGACAAGAATGCATCGACTTACTAAAGAGTGGCGGAGTTGATGCTATGTACTCTCTGAGGACCTTGATCGAGAGTCTTGTGGGCCAAGTACATCCAAGACCGGAGGTTGCAACATCAACAGTCGCTGAACTCATTCGTCTACTAAAGGTTTACGACTTAGTTCGCCCTCCACAGATGGACCTGTTCGAGGACCTGTAAACTTTACAAAACCTTCTATCTAAGCAGATTCTGAGCCTAATGAGCAATATTGATCCTACAGCAATTGTGTCCCCCGACGTGGAAATTGGCGCGGATGTCACGATTGGACCATTTGCAATTGTGGAAGAGGGTGTAACTATCGGAGATCATTGCGTATTACAAAGTCATTCAATAATACGAAAAAAATCCATTCTAGGCGCACAAGTGCGGGTAGATTCTTTTGCAGTTGTGGGCGGTGACCCACAAGATCTCTCGTTCGATCCAACGGTTGAAAGTGGGGTAAAGATTGGCGAGAGAGTAGTAATCCGTGAAGGGGTTACTATTCATCGTTCCTCACAGGAAGCTGCATACACAGAGATCGGAAGCGAATGCTACCTAATGGGCAACAGTCATGTCGCACACGACTGTCAAGTTGGTAAACGCTGCGTGTTGGCTAATGGAGCCATGCTCGCTGGACATGTTCATATGGGAGAAGACGTCTTTGTTGGCGGAGGTGCTGGCATACACCAATTTCAGAGAGTCGGAATGGGGTCAATGATAGGTGGAAATGCTGCCATTAGCCGAGATGTTCCGCCCCAAGTTCTTGTCGCAGATCGCAATCTAGTTTTTGGATTAAACATAGTTGGACTACGAAGAAGAAAAATTCCTACCGAGTCGATTGGAGACTTGAAGCGCTGTTACGCATTCATCTTCGATAAGCTTGAAAACCCATCTAAACTTGCCGTACAAGCCAAAGCAAAAGAACTTGGGCACACAAGTGAAGGAAGAGACTTTCTTGAGTTCTTCCAAGAAAAAGGCCGAAAGTACTGTCGACCTCGTCAGAAGGGTAGTTAAGGTGAACTACGACTTTACGGCATGAGCCTGCAAATCTTCTAAATCTACGAACTCGAGAGAGGATAAATGGGTTGCATCTAAATCGACATCCGGAGCCATACCAGCTTCGCGCGCTTGCTCCCACCTAGAGGCGCAGAGGCACCATTTATCCCCCGGGACGAGGCCAGGAAACTGATATTCAGGCATTGGAGTAGACAAATCATTGCCCACTGAGGCTGAAAATTCCAGGAAATCTTGATTGACCACGACACATACAGTGTGCACGCCATGATCTCCAGGACCTGTACGGCAATAGCCATCTCGATAAAAGCCGGTGAGAGGTTCGAAACAGCAAGGCTGCAAAATTTCTCCTTTTACATTTTGAGGCATAGGATTTCATCATTGAAAGAGAGTCGCATGCCGACAAGATCATTCGCACAAAGAAATGACCAACTTACACCAACTTCCTGAGGGCATAAGGAGAGGTAACGAAACTCTCGTTGTATTGACTTCAGAGGCCTCCAAGAAAGTGATATCTTTACTTGAGCAGGAAAAGGAATCCACATTTCTAAGGGTGGCAATTGTCGGAGGGGGCTGCAATGGATTGAGTTACAAACTAAAGTTTGTGAATGCCCCAAGACAGGGTGATATATTCGTAGAAAGCGGTGGTGCACCTGTAATAGTGGACACTAAAAGTGCGCTTTATTTGCGGGGGACTCAAATCGACTACTCTCACGAACTGGTCGGGGGCGGGTTTCACTTCTCCAACCCCAATGCGAAAGCTACCTGCAGTTGCGGCGAGAGCTTCAACCGCTGAGACTTGAATGGACTTGCGTTTTAAAAGACGCTATGCAGGGTGGGGATTTTTCACTATCCCAATCATCATATCTTACTGAACAGCTTAAGGTAATTATAATCCCTTACATTAATGGCAGCCTACCCTTTTTCACGCGGCAAACGCAACTTTCAGCGTCGCAACAAGAACTACATACGTAAAAACGATCGCATCCGCTGCCCTGAAATCCGGGTGATTGGACCAAGTGGAAAAATGATTGGGGTCATGAATCCCCGCGATGCTCTCAAGCTCGCGCAAGAAGCGGGTCTTGATCTTGTAGAGGTATCTCCCACTGCAAGACCTCCAGTCTGCAGAATAGTAGACTACGGTAAATACAAGTATGAGCTAAGCAAAAAGAAGAAGGAGGGAACGAAGTCATCCACGCGCCTAAAGGAGGTTAAATTCCGTGTTTCAACTGGCCAGCATGACTATGAAACCAAGTTGCGCAGGGCTGAACAGTTCCTCGGGCATGGGAACAAAGTGAAGCTTACTCTTACATTCCGAGGGCGTGAAATGGAACACCAAGATCTTGGCTACAAAATGCTCAAGAACGCCATCAAGGACTTAGAAACAATGGGAACTCCTGATAGCGACCCACGCAGAGCTGGCAGAAATATATCCCTGATGGTTGCACCACTGCCTAAACAACGGCAAAAACTGAAGTTCTCCAAAGAAGTGGAAGAAGTTTTAATCGACGATGATGAGGAAGAAGAGTTCCCTGAGGAGGAACTGACTGACGATGATGAGACTGAAAACGAGGACGGAGAACAAGAAAAGGGGCAGGCAGAAGATTAGTTCCCAAAAAAGCAGCTTAGTCTGGCTACTACTTCGCAGTGCAGTACTTTTGGCATTACTAGGCACTGAACTCCTTGCGGCAAGGTTATCGATAGTCGATGTTGCAGGGACTCCCCACTATGATCTTGCGACTGCCGGAAAGGCTCTCGGCATGCAAGCGGTGTGGACGAAGACTGGCCAAAAAGTAGAACTTCGAAGCAAATGGACCACATTGAAATTTGAAGTTGATGCTAGAGATTTTGTACTAAACAACCGAAAGATCTATCTGGGTCGCCCACTAACCATCCACAAGGGAAGGCCTCTTATCACGCAGAAGGATTTCTTACTTACAATCCGGCCTATTCTTGCTCCACAGACTCTTGCTCGCAAACCAGTGCTTAGACGAGTCGTCATTGACGCTGGTCATGGAGGGAGAGACTTTGGCGCACAGAATACGTCCCAAAGTCTACGCGAAAAAGACCTGACGCTGGATGTTGCCTTTAGACTGAAACGTATTCTTGAGGCCGATGGCTTCCAAGTTTTTCTGACTCGCAAGAATGACACTTACATTCCACTTGATCAACGTGGAGATTTCGCAAACCGCATGCATGCGGACCTATTTATAAGCATCCACTTCAACTCGGTAGCTAAAGTCGATGTTCGTGGTTTGGAGACTTACCTTCTCCCTCAACCCTGGACAGCCTCGACCTCTCGAAGTGCCCTAGAGCCAATGGATAAGCAGACCTACCCAGGAAACAAGGATGACGGATGGAACTCACTCGTCGGATTCTATGTACACAAGACGTTGGTAGAAAGACTCGCAGTAGTCGACCGAGGCCTTAAGCGATCTCGTTTCAAAGTCCTCAAAAACCTAGGCTGTCCAGGGATGCTAGTCGAGCTGGGCTTTATTTCACATAAGAACACGGCTCAACTCCTTCGTCAGAGCCAATACCGAGAAAAGCTGGCTATCTCATTAGCTAAAGGCATCCAGCTCTACCGCGCTACCCAAAAACGCCTAGGAGGAAAGGCGTGAACTTCTGGAAGCAACTCCTGCTCGTAGGCACTGGAGGCTTTTTAGGAACTATACTTAGGTGGGTACTGACTCTTCGGCTCCAATCTTCTCCATGGGACATCCTTGCGACCAATCTAATTGGTTCCTTTGCAATTGGAGTGGTCCTAGGCTGGCCAGGAGATGGCTTACAAGAGAGATATCGGCTATTCTTAGCCACAGGCCTATGTGGTGGCTTCACAACCTTTTCCACATTCAGCCACCAAACTCTAGAAATGCTGAGGGTCGGTGATCTTAATTCCGCGGGGTTGAATATTGCCCTATCGGTAAGTCTCTGCATCCTAGGGGCATGGTTCGGTGTGGCACTTGTACAAAAGCTCGCTTAGGGTTACTTTTTCTTACTGTTTGGCTTATTAGGGGCCATCTTCAGGGCGAAGTAGTCATCCTTGCCAATTCTTCAGATCGTGACTCGCTCAACTTAGCAGCACACTACGCAAGGGCGAGGCAGATTCCGAACAGGCATATCGTAAACCTGCGGATGCCCCGAACTGAAGAAATCACCTGGAAAGAGTTTTCAGAGGAAATCCTCAACCCGCTCCGTAAAGCCTTGATGGACCGCAACCTGATTTCGGGCAGTTTCGGGCCATTAACTGACTCTTTTGGTCGCCGACAGTTCATTCCTCTAGATAACAAGGTAGAATATCTCGCCATATGCCGAGGCGTTCCTTTGAAGCTGAAAAATGAACTTTCAAAGGTGCCGTTAGTGCAAATTAACAAAACGCCAAAAAACTATCGAACAACGACCAGTTCAGTTGATGCAGAGTTGGCACTTCTCGCCTCAGAAAATCAGCAGACAATAGGATGGATACCAAATCCCCTTTTTAAGCGCCCAAATCCGGGGCCATTCTCTAAGCAGCTTGTGATTAAAGTATCTAGATTGGACGGTCCCTCACAGAAAGCCGCCCTACAACTAGTAGATTCTGCCTTAGACGGAGAGACCGCAGCCTTTGGTAGAGCTTATGTTGATTCTGGCGGACCTCACAATCAAGGAAATGACTGGATGAAAGCCATAATTGAAAATCTTCAAAAACAAGGCTTCCCAACCGATATTGAGACCACTTCTGGACTATTTCAAGCGTGGCAACGTTTCGATGCCCCGATTTTATATTTTGGTTGGCACAGCCATAAGCTCCAAGGTCCCTTTTCCCGTTCTGACATAAAATTCCCACCCGGTGCTCTGGCCTTCCATATTCACAGCTTTTCAGCACAGAGCCTACGGTCGGATACCCGCCACTGGGTTGGTCCATTAGTGGAAAAAGGTGTAACAGGAACCATAGGCAATATCACTGAGCCCTATCTACACCTGACACACCATTTACCCATACTCCTCGATGAACTGCTTTCAGGTAAATCTCTTGCTGAAGCCGCCTACACCAGCCTCCCAGTCCTTAGCTGGCAAGCAGTACTGATTGGTGACCCACTCTACAAGCCTGCACTTTTACAAAGTCAAATTAAGCTTCCCCCCGATGATAGTGAATTCGCCCCCTTCCATCTAGAACAATACTCAGCTATCCGATGGATACGACTCAGAATAGCAGCTAACGATGCCCAGACCGCTTTGAAACAAGGAAGATACTATCTAAATCGAAAATATGGTCTTCCCCTCGCGCTAGAACTAGCAGAGCACGAATTACAAAATGGTCAGGGAGTTATTGCAGGACAGTTGCTGAAACCTGCGATTGAGATCATCCCAAACGGATTTCAAGAAGCAGGTGTATTGCTTTTAACAGCTGATTTACTCAAAAGTGCGGGCTACCTAAAGGAGTCAAACCAGATTCTGTTCAACCTGCGTCGTGTTCCAAATCTTCCAGCCCAAATGACTGAGAAGATAAGATGATTAAATCTACGGGCTAGTAGGAATTGGATTAGTGTGCAAACGGTCCAGAATACGGTTCATCTTAGCCACGATATCTTCAAAATCCTTGTCCCTCTTAGCCAGTTTGGCCTGAGAATCACCCAAAGCACGCTCTAGTTGGTCAATTCTTGCTTTGTCACCAGATGGCGCAGACGAAATCTGTTGCTGATCCTCCAACTGGGCAAGCAGCTTAGCCTGAGTTATAGCAAACTTGCGATTCTTCGACTGTGCAGTGCTAAGGCTTGCCTCAAGGGCCTTAATAGTGCTCTCAGACTTACTCAATCGTTCAATTGACTGAGCAAGCAATTCACGTTCCCGAGAACTTGCGGAAGGGCGCTTTTCAATCTCAGACGTCAATGCATCCAATTGGCCTTGCAGCTCACGGATCTTAATTGAAGAAAGAGTATTCTCCCGAGTTAGATCAGAAATAGCTTTGCTCTTCTCGTTTCTTGATCTTACCAAATCATCCCGCGCAACTTCGAGTGCGTCCTGCAGTTTGGCACTGTCAGATACAATCTTTAGCAGTTTTGACTTGTAGGCTGCAGCAAAGGCAGACTCTCCAGCTTTCTTTTTCTCGAGTGCATGGCGTGCTTGGGCTAGTTCGGCCTCTAGACTAATTAGCCTCTCTTGCCTTGAAGCTGCAGTTTTTTGATAGCCATCCAGTTGTTGACGAACTGATTTCATCTGATCGTGCAATGAAGTGTCAGACTTCGTCTGGCTCAAGTCTTCAACTTTGGACTTCATTGCAAAAAGTAGCTGTCGATGCCGATCTAGGTCTGAATTTGCCAATACCAACTGCTCCGACATTTCCAGCTTTTCAACATCTGAAGTCTTTAGACGAGTTCTCAGTGAATCACTTGTATCCTTCTCTATTTTCAACTGATTACGAAGTTGTTCAACCTGTGCAAGATCAGGCACTCTAGCCACCTTGAGCTGAGTTTCCAGATCGGCCAGATTTGCCTTCATCTGAACCATTTCATTTTCCTGTGCACGCAATAAGCTGTTATCCGACTTTCGTTCAGTTTCTGATGATTTCAACTTTTCATCTAAGACAACCAACTGCTTCCTGAATGCATCCTCATTATCAGCTAACTGTGACTTGAGAACAGCATTACTCGCCTGCAACTCATTGATTTGCCGCTCATAAACATTAAGCAAAGCTGCCTTCTTCTCAAGATCAACCATGACAGATTTGTCAGGAGTGTCGACCATGGCATTCTTCATAACCATCAAAGCCTTTTGGGCGTGTTCCAACTGCTTTTGTAAATCAGCCACTTTTTCATTGGATAACTTCTCAACACGAGAATGTTTGTCCAATGTGCTCAGCAAACTATCTTCAAGGCTCTTAAGCTCCGCAGAGAGAAATTTGTTATCCTTGTCCATTTCCTTAAGTTGTCGCGTAAGATTAACGGCCTTATCCTTTGCAACAAGAAGCTCCTGCTGCAAAGGCTCGGTTGCCTTTTCTGCGTAGGCTTTGCTCTGTTGAGAAAGCTGGGCATTTTCATTCCTTAAAGATTGCACCATCTCAAGAGCTTCAGCTTCGCTAGTTACAGAAGCTTCTAATTTCAGAGTCAGAACTTTTACCTGAGAAGCCTGATTTGAAAGTTCAGCATTTTCCTGCTTTAAATCTGCCAAGGACTGCAGAATCTCTGCAGAAGATTTTTTGCGACTAGAAAGCTCATCTCGCAATGCCTCCACTTCTGAAAAAAGATCATTTAGGGAGGACGCGTCAGCATTTCCTAAAAGTTCAGAGGTCAAGTCCTCGACGAGTAACTCAAGAGTATTGATATGTACTTCCTGATCTGAGGCATATGCTTGTTCACGAGCCTTCAGAGCAGCTTGGGCAGCTGTAAGTTGATTTTCCGCAACCTCGAGTTCTGACTTAATCGTATTAATCTCTCGTAGATAGACCTTTTCGTCATTCTTCAAGTCGGCCAACAATTTCTCTAAGTCCTTGGACTTTTCAACCTGAGCTTTCGCCTCTTTTTGATACTGAGCAATAGTAGCATCCTGCAACTGAGATGATTGAACCATCTTAGTGATCTTTGCGTTCTGGACCTCTGTAAGCTTCTCTGTGGTTTCGATTGTCTTCCGAGCCTGCGCCAAATCCAGAGATAGGGCCTTGTTTGCTTTTTGTAGATCTAAGACAGTATTTTCTGAGTCAGCCTGTAGAGACTTGCCGACTTTGAGAAGTGCCCTAGCCTTTTCCAACTCCTGCAAAACACCATCCGACTCGCTTTTGCTGTCTGACAAATGTTTATCCTTAACCTTCAGACGTTGCTCGAGCAGTTGAATCTGCTCCTCGTGCTTATCGGTTAAGTACTCCGTTGCCTCAATACTGCTTTCAAGTTCATCTGTAAGAAGTTCTACCCAGTTGATGGAAGACAAATAAGTCTCCTCAAGAAGCAACGAATTTTCGGTGTAGTCAGCAATTTTCCGAGATTGCTCGTTAATCACAGATTTTGCTTTTGCCAATTCGTTCTCAGCCTTTTGGTACTTCTCTGATAAAGGTAATAGTTCAGCGTTTTGAGAAGTTAACGTATCGTGTTCAGCGGAAAGCTTTTCTATGACTCTAGAGCTCTCTTTTGAGGATTTCTGCAAGCCTTCGACAACAGATTCGCTCTGGTTCAATCGCTTTTGAAGATCAGCTACGATACTATCACGATCAGCGAGCAGTTTTTGTGTGCTGATTAATTTTTCTTCGAACTTCTCAGCCTTTGCCATCTGGATTGCAATTTCTCCGTTCCCTGAGGCTAATTTATCAACGGCGTCTTCATATCGAGCCTTCAAAACCTTGGAGTCTGCATCCAATTTTTTGTTGGAGTTGCTCAACGCGCTTATTTGCTTTTGGCTGCTTTCTACATCTTTGAGGGATTTAGCAAGCTTCTTCCCTAGGGCAGCAACCTGACTCCGGGAATCAACTAATTGCATCTCCAGCGTATCGATGCCCTTGGTCTTTTCTGCCAGTGACAATTGCATTTGGCGAGACTCTTCCTTATTTTGAAGCACCAACTGTTTCAATTCGGCATCTCGAGTTTTTGCAGCATCAACTAGCTTGTTGATTTCATCATCGAGCTTTGCTGATGAAACTTTTTCAGCAGTTAGATCGACTGTTAGTTTCTTATTCAGTTCAACCTCTTCAGCCAATGTGTCTTCTAGTTTTTGCAGCCTCTGCTTACTGACAACTTTCAAGGACTCGAGGACATCCAAGTTGTTGATAGAAAAGTCATCCACGGCACTCTCAAAAAATTTGGCCATTTCACGGTATTTCTTTGCCTGGAGTGATGAATCCTGTAATTTCTTCCTTAATTCCTGAGTGTCCCGAGTTTTTTCTGCAACAGTGTCGACTAGATCCTTATTTGCCTCCTCTTTTACGCCGAGTTCCTTCCTCAGACTCTCGATTGTGGCAATATGACCTTTGATTGCATTAGCCTGCTGCCGTTCCGTCTTAGACTTGGAGTCCATCATGCTCAAAAGTTTGCCCTCAAAGTTGGCCAACTCCTTGTTTAAGAACTCAATCTCCTTGCTCTGCTTCTCCTTGGTTTTTGCTAGGTCGCCCCTTTGCATATTCAGCTGAACTAGCTGATTTTGCAGGTCGGCTGCCATTTTTCTTTCAGCTTCTGAGGAATCTTTCTGCAAACCTTCTATCTGTGATAACAGCTCCTCTTTCTCCTTTGCAAACTGAGTAGCCGAATCCTCTGTTTTTTGTACCTGTTTCTTAAGGTCATTCTTTGCGACGTCTCTTTCCGCAATGACCAGTTGTAACATTTTTTGAGTAGAGTCCAAGGTGTCAGCCACTTTTGATAGCTCTTTCTTCACGCTGATATTTGCCTTACCGGATTCATCTAGTTCCTTTTTAAGTTCGGACAGAACCTGGTTGTGCTTTACCAAAGAGATGGACTTAGCCTTGTCATCAAGTTTGCTCCGAGCCATGGTCAATTCCTTCATGAGTCCGATCTTCTCAGTCTCTAGATCGCGGAGCTTTCCACGAAGTTCTGTAAGCACTTTGTTGTGGTGCTCAATAGGTATAGCGGGTATGGGGTCTGGCTTTGGAAGTACTGGAGTCTTCTTCAATTCAGCCAATTCCTTACGAAGGTTTTGTACCTCGGCTTGCAACTTCTTATTCTCGGCTGAAACTGGAGGAGTGGGTTTAGGAGTTGTAGGTGGAACTGGTGAATCAGTTTTACCCAGTAGTTCAGTGACTTTGCGCTTTGTAGCTGCTAACGCAGGATGCGTCACACCAGCAAGCACGTCACGAGCCTCATCTTCACGCCCGAGCTGAGCCATAATTCGGGCGCGGTGCAGATGTATAGCTTGCGCTTCAGTGTCAGTAATCCCCTGAACAAGAAGACTTGACCAAGTCTTGAGTGCCTTATCCCAATTCGGCTTTTGCAAGTCGTAAAAAGACTCAGCATACAAACGCTTGTATTTGAGTTCTTCAGGAGCAAGTCGAACGGCCTCAGATAGTGATCGACTCAACTGTTTGTCATAATCTGACGGTTTAAGGATGTCTTCATCAAGCAACTGCTTGCGGAAAAGTATCAAATGGGCACCCAATTGATACTGGTAAACGGCTTTTTCTGGGTCTAAGCTAGCAGCGCTAAAGAAATAGGAGTAGGCTTCCTTGTATTTACCACTCTCGGCAAGGTAATTTCCCAACTGCTGCTTAACTATAGCAATATTGGGGTCTAGCTCGTTGGCTTGCTGGAAAAGTTTGAAGGCTGCATCGAATTGACCAATCTCACGAAGAAACTTTCCGTGCAAAACATACCCAAAAACATCATTTGGGTTGTCCTCATTAAAAGCTTTGTAGGCAGAGATGACACTCTGGACGCGGCTAGAGAGCTCCCG
>CAJWWL010000033.1 GCA_913048125.1 uncultured Opitutia bacterium
CAGAAAACACACTACCAAAGGTTGTATCCCCTATCCCCGCAGGTCTGCCTTCAGAACTAATTTCCCGTCGACCAGACATAAGGGCTGCACAAAAGCGGTTACTTGCAGCTGGCTTCCGCGCCAATGAAGCGAGGAAAAACTATTTGCCCAGACTCTCGTTGACGGGAACCAATGGCACAGCTAGCCAGAACCTTAGAGATCTCAATGACGCCAGCTTCTCTGCGTGGAATTTGGTTGGTAACCTTACACAACCCCTGCTAGATGGCGGACGCATAAAAGCCCAACAAAAGTATACATCTGCGTTAAGGATGAAAGCTGCTGCTGATTATAAGAACATTGTACTTAAAGCCTTCAAAGAGGTTGAAGATGCTCTTGACGCAGAAGCTAGACTTGCTCGTGAAGAAGCTTCTCTAGAACAAGCGGCGCTAGAATATTCTGATGCTGAAACATTGGCATGGGACCGGTACCGGAAAGGGCTTACCGATATACTTACCGCACTCGAAGCTCAACGTAGATCTAATGAAGCAAGAATTCTTCACCTTTCGTTGAGATCACAACGCATCATCAACCGAATTCAACTACATCTGGCGTTAGCAACGCCCCTAACCTTGGAATCACCAACCCTTTAAATCTCACATGCGCGTAATATTACCGGTTCTTTTTATCGCTGTGGCATTTGGCGGATTCTCTGCGCTGAAGAAATTCAACCGCAAAAAACCACCAACGCCACCAGAAAAAAGTATTCAGGCAGTGGAGACACTCGAACTTCAACCAGAGACTCTGGAGATTCCAATCTACAGCCAAGGAACAGTTGAAGCTGTTACTAGTGGTAATCTCAATATGCAGGTTACCGGCAGGATCATTTACACAGGAAAGGCCTTTCGGCTCGGAGGAAGGTTCAAAAAGGGGGAAGTGCTCATTAAAGTTGATCCCACTGATTACCAAGCCGCTAAGGCCCATGCCGATGCGATGTTAGCCCGTGCAAAGTTGGCCCACCTTGAGGAGAAAGTACGCTCAGCACAAGCTCGCCAAGAATGGGAAACCACCAACGGAAAAGATAATAACAAAAAGCCTAGCCCTCTTGTATTACGCCTCCCTCAGCTTCAATTGGCTGAGGCAGAACTATTTTCGGCGGAAAAGGCTGCAGAGCTTGCGGAAGCCAACCTCCAACGAACAGAACTTCTTGCTCCATACGATGGAGTGCTTACTGAAAAACTAGCGGATCTCGGACAAGTTGTTAGCGGCGGACCTGGTGTACCTGTCGCCAGAGCTTACAGCACAGATTCTCTAGAGGTGATGCTGCCTGTTTCTTCTCGGGAAATAGACTTTGTGGATTTCCCTTCACAACCTGCAGCGACAATTACCGCCAATATTGGAGGGAAAGTCTGGTCTTGGAACGCTCGGATCGACCGCAATACGGGGCAAGTAAACAGAGGTACTCGCCTACACCATCTCGTAGCTGTAATCGAAACTTCTGGTGGAGAACCCAATAAGCCTAATTTGCAGCCTGGCCAATTCGTAAATGCCACTATTGTGGGTAAGAAACTGGATGGTATTTTCAGAGTTCCTAGACAAGCATTTGTAAGTGAAAATGAGCTGTACCTCGTAACGCCTGAGAATACATTACTACGCAGGGAGGTAAATATCACTTACAGACTGCCGGATGCCCTGTTAGTTGATGAAGGGTTAACCCCAGGAGACACCCTCAACCTAACCCGCCTACAATTTATGAACGACGGACTGGAAGTTCTCCGTTCGACCGCAAACTCGCAAACATCAAAAGTGGATACGAACCCATGATCCGCTGGTTTGCCAGAAATGGTGTTGCCGCCAACCTCCTGATGGCATTCATAGTTGCTGGAGGTATCTTCTCTATACGAACGGTGAAGATGGAGCTGTTTCCACGCTTCACCATGGGTCGCATTAATATAACAGTCCCCTACCCAGGTGCTGCCCCAGTTGAGGTTGAGGAAACTATTTGTAAGCGGGTTGAAGAAAAAATCCAAGATCTTGATGGGATCAAAAAACTCACTTCAGAAGCTGCTGAGAATTTTGGTTCGGTAAGCATAGAAGTCGAGCGCGGCTACAACGTCACGAAGCTAATCGAGAGAGTCCGCAACAGAGTTGAAACTATTAGTACTTTTCCAGAATTAGCTGAAAAACCAACAATTGAAGAGGTCGTTCCCCAGCGTGAAGTCATATCGCTTGCGGTACATGGATCTGCAGACCCAATAACCCTTAAAGAACTAGCCCACAAAGTACGAGATGACTTGGTTCAGATTCCTGGCATCAGCCAAGTGAGTGCTATAACAAAACCGTACGAAGTTGCTGTAGAAATTCCTGAAAACAAGCTTCGTGAACACGGATTACGATTCGAGCAAGTAGTTGCTGCCGTCCGCAACCACTCCGTAGATCTCTCTGGAGGATCATTGGAAAATCAAGGGGGCAAAATCCTCATTCACACAAAAGGGCAAGCCTACCAGCGAGATGATTTTGCTCAAGTACCGGTACTTATCCACGCAGATGGTTCGCGGCTTCTGCTTGGAGAGATTGCACAGATCAAGGACGGTCTAGCTGACGTACGCATAGAAGCTTCTTTTCAAGGAGAACCAGCTGAGTTTCTGAGTGTTAAGGAAGTGGGAAGCCAAAGCCCGCTAGAGATAAGTAAAAAAGTACGAAACTACATTAGAGAAAACTCCGTAAATCTGCCTCCCGGAGTTAAGATAACTCCATGGAGTGATACGTCATACTATCTAGAAGGTCGCCTCAAAATGCTGATCAACAATGGTATGGTGGGGTTAGCGCTGGTGCTAGTAATTCTTACGCTATTTCTGAGACCTTCCCTCGCGATATGGGTAAGTATTGGGATTCCAGTTTCCTTTCTTGGCACATTTTTTGTGATGCCATTATTGGGGATGACGATCAACCTGATCTCACTATTCGCATTCATTCTGGTACTTGGAATCGTTGTAGATGATGCCATAGTAGTTGGAGAGAGTGTTTTTACTCGCTTTCAAAAAGATGGACCAGGTGTGGAGAACTCTATCGAGGGGACACAGAGAGTGGCTATGCCGGTCACATTCGCAGTACTCACATCCACAGTTGCTTTCATACCCATCTTGTTCATACCAGGATTTTCGGGAAAATTCCTTGCGCCAATACCGCTGATCGTCATTCCCACGCTTCTGTTTTCGCTTCTAGAGTCCAAGCTGATACTGCCCTACCATTTGTCATTGTGCAATGTAGGACAATCAGGACCTGAAAAGTTAAACATATTTCAACGTCTACAGCGAAACATAGCTAGTGGCTTAGAGCGATTCATTGAGAGTGTATACCGACCTATACTCGCCTCATGTCTGAGAAACAGATATGCAACCTTTGCATTTTTCATAATGTTGCTCACCCTAACAGTTGGCGCTGTCACAGGTGGCTGGATTCGGATGGTACGTTTTCCAGCAGTCCCGTCGGACTACATTTTTGTCACCCTTAAGATGCCAGAAGGTACAAGTTTTGAGAAAACAAATGCTGCCACAATACAAATACAAGATGGCCTCGACCGTCTGCGTTCACAGCTAAAAGCTGAGGGATATTCCGACCCTTTCATGCATATATTTAGAATTTCTGGCTCGACTCCTTTTGGTGGAGGAGGACCTGCCAACATACAAGAAGGCCCCTCTGACACTCATGTTGGACAGATGATAGTCGAACTGAACAAATCAGAAAAGCGAGACCTATCGGCACCAAAGCTAGCCGCGCGCTGGCGAAAAGCTATTGGCGATATCCCTGGAGCACGCACTCTCGATTTTAAAGCTACCGCAGCGGGTCGAAGAGGTAAACCAATAGAAATCGAGATGGCTGGTAAAGATTACGATGAGCTCTCCTCAGCAGCTGAAGAAGTAAAAGAGTTTTTGCGTCGCTACCCTTCCGTATTTAGTATCTTCGACTCCCATTCTGCAGGTAAGCTTGAGGTCCAGCTTAGCTTGAAGCCCACGGCACAGGTCTTGGGCATTACACAGTCTGATCTCGCCCGACAAGTGAGATATGCTTTTCATGGAGCCGAGGCTCAGCGCATTCAGCGCGATAGAGAGGATATTCGAGTCATGGTTCGCTATCCAAAATCTGAACGAGCCACCGTGGGAAACCTAGAAAACCTACGCATCCGCACTCCTGACGGACGGGAAGTCCCCTTTCATGAAGTTGCGGAAGCGCAGTTTGGAGAAGGCTTCTCCACAATCCAGCGTACAAACCGTCGCCGCACGATAGTGGTGTCAGCAGACTTAGACAAAACGACTGGGGACCTAGAGGCCATAAATACCGATCTAGCGAATGTGCTTTTGCCGATGCTCCGTAAAAGCCATCCTAACATACTCACCAACATCGAAGGAGAGGCACTAGAGGCAAAGGAGGGTAATGCGACATTGCTGAATGCTTTCCTGCTAGCCCTTCTCACGATGTATGCTCTTATGGCAATTCCTTTCCGTTCCTACGTACAGCCCCTGATCGTCATGAGCGTTATCCCCTTTGGCCTTGTAGGTGCCGTCATGGGGCATTGGGTTTTTGGTGAACCACTAAGCCAACTATCGACCTATGGCATTGTCGCCCTTGCGGGTATCGTGGTCAATGATAGCCTTGTATTAGTCGACTACATCAACAGAAGACGAAAGGAAGGTATGCCGCTCTTGGATGCCGTACGGGTTGCAGGAGCAGCAAGATTTCGCCCAATTCTGCTCACGTCACTGACCACATTTGCGGGACTAACTCCCATACTTCTAGAAACTAGTCTGCAAGCGCAGTTTTTGATCCCCATGGCAATATCGCTGAGCTTTGGAGTACTTTTCGCAACGCTCATCACGCTCCTGCTAGTACCTTGCACCTACCTAGTTCTGGAAGATTTACGCCGTATACCAAGAGCTATTTCCAAATTCGGATCAACTCTCGTCAAAGCCACCCAGAAATAGCTCTTCCATATCCGATAGGACAGCTTCAGCATCTTCGCCCTCTGCGGTGAAATGTAAAACCGATCCATTTCCAGCGGCCAACATCATTAGGCCCATGATGCTTTTACCATCAACAACTTCATCATCTTTCTCGACATAAAGGTCAGCCCTGTAGCGGTTGGCAATTCGAACAATCATTGCTGCAGGACGGGCATGGATGCCCATGTCGTTTTTCACCGTCAGTGACTTCGTCAGACGTTTACCAGATTTGCTGTTGTGGGATTCTTCCATGAAGGACGGAAAGGGATGTTTCAAGATCGAGCAAGTTGCACTGGTTATGCAAAGTGATGTCTGTTCGTCAAGAAAAGGGTTTTTTAATGGAAGCTATGCTTGCCCGTTTGGAATCATATCTAGTTGGTGGCGACACAACTCGGCGTAGGGGCCATTATTTTTAAGGAGCTCTTGGTGAGTACCCTGCTCAAGGATACAGCCTTTGTCTAGGACAACAATATTGTCCGCTTGTCTTACCGTTGAAAGACGATGGGCAATAACAAGAGTGGTACGATTGCGAAAGAGTTCCTCTAAGGCGGCCTGTATCTTGCGCTCAGTGATGCTGTCTACACTTGAGGTAGCCTCGTCCAAAATGAGTACAGGCGGATTGCGCAAGAAGACTCTAGCGATAGTTAGGCGTTGCTTCTCCCCCATACTTAGACGGATTCCACGCTCTCCAATCAAAGTATCGATTCCCTCAGGTAAACGATCAACAAACTCCCAGGCACGAGCAAACTCGAGCGCATCACGAAGTTGATCGTCGGATGCATCCTGTTTACCAAAACGAAGGTTCTCGGCAATCGTAGCATCAAAGAGAAATGGTTCCTGTGGAACACTGCCAATGTTGGAGCGCAACTCTTGAAGCTTAATCTGGCGCACGTCTGTTCCGTTCAGACACACAGCACCAGAGCCAACATCATAGAACCGAAGAATCAAATTTGCCAGAGTACTCTTGCCGGCTCCAGTATGTCCAACAAGTGCTGTTACGGTGCCGGGTGGCATATTGAGGTTTAGGTTTTCAACGACCGGTGCACGTTCAGGATATTGGAAGCTTACATCTCGCAGTTCAACGTGTATATTACCCTCCGGGAACTTTACAGCATCGGGAACATTTTCAATCGTTAGGGGATGGTCTAGGATTTCAAAAACTCGGTCTCCAGAAGCCTTGCCCTCGCTGAGCATATTATTTAGGTTGTTGAGCTGACGAACAGGTTCGTAAAACATACTGGCGTAGAAAAGAAAGGCGAAGAACTCCCCGAGGGTAAACCCTGGCTTGCCTGTTGCCAGCATATAGGCACCTAGTCCAACGACTCCAACATTTCCTAGGTTGGTAACAAAATTTGTTGTTGGACTGTACAAAGACCATTGAAACATGGCTCGAAGAGTCTTTTGCCGAAGGTTCTCACTCTTATCATGGAAGCGCTGTTTTTCACGCTCACGAAGAGCAAATGCATGAATAAGACGGTTGCCTTGAATATCTTCAACAAGATGGCTATTAAGAAGACCAGTGGCGTCACGAACCGCACGCCAGTTCTTTTGCCTAGCTTTGAAATAGCGCCTACCGAGAAAGAAGAGAATTGGTAGAGGAAGGAATACTACTGCTCCCAAGAGTGGTTCCTGAGTGAACATAACCACTGAGATGCCAAGTATGGTCAAAAGTGATACAGTTCCCTGTTCTGTTCCATCCAGAATGGCACGTTCCACGCTAGCGACATCTTCAATGACACGTGAAGCAACATCCCCACTTTTGCGCCGGTCATAAAAGGAAACTGGAAGGTCTAGTAGTTTGGCGTGCAGGTCACGCCTTAGATCTAGAAGAACCTTTTGCTCTACAGTATTGTTCACACGTATTCGAAGGCCATTGAACACTTCACGCAGAAGATACGCTAAAGCAATGGCAAGCATACCTAACCCAAGTGAATTAAGGTCTAATTTAACAGAGGCTGAACTAACACCTTCACCAACCAAACTGTCGATCACGTGACGAATGACCTGAGGAACAAAAATTGACAGCAAGGTCATACACGTAGCCAAAAAAATCGTCAGGTAGAACAGACGTTTATATTTAAAAAGGTAACTGGAAACTCGCCAGATAGTTTTCATTGATTAGTCCAAAAGAATAAATTTGAGGTTGTTTCAATGGAGGTCGTAGACACAAAAGCAACCATCAACCAATGTCCAACATGAGTAATTCTGAACTTGGTCCCACAGGGGCTATACTACGTGATCTACCATCGGCGTACATACCGCACAGCTGTGGTCTGCTTCACCTTCCGAGGTTTTTAGCCAAAATTCGTAAGCATTTGGCAGATGAATTACCAAAAAGCTACCAGCGAAACTTCACTAAAGGCTTTGATGGTTTCCTTTGCCTACACCTAGGTGTTGATCCGGAAGAAGTTATTGAAATCGTTCGAACCAGCAAGAACGACATCGAGCAGGATCAACGCCTCAAAGATTTATTCCCAGAAGATCTTCGCGTTCACCAATGGAATCGTAAAGTTGTGCAGATGGGCATGAGCGAGATGGGGCAAGAGGCACTGATGGACACCAAGAAAAAAATGGGAATTGAAGACCGGGATGATATTATCTCATTCGCCGACATGATCGACATAGATGAGGGTAGAATCCCGGGATTCCCAAAGGAATAATTTACTTGGTCTTCTTTGTCGTTGGCCGCTTAGCCGCTTTTTTCATAGGTGGTTTTGGAGATTCGTCATTTCCTGGAACAGAACATTTGCTCAATGCTTCTAGGAAGTTGACAAGCCGATTGCGGAGATCCTTACGATCAACAATTTGATCAATAAGCCCGTGTTCCAAAAGAAATTCAGAGGTCTGAAACCCATCGGGTAAATCCTGCTGAGTGGTCTCTTTGATAACTCGCGGACCAGCGAAGCCAATCAAAGCGCCAGGTTCCGCAAGAATCAAATCACCAAGGGATGCGAAACTTGCCATGACTCCAGCCATGGTGGGGTTCGTAAGAACTGATATGTAAGGTACGCCCTTTTCTGCGAGTCGACCTAGCGCGGCACTAGTCTTGGCCATTTGCATGAGGCTGAGGATGCCCTCGTACATACGAGCACCACCCGATGCACAAACAATTATCACCGGCACTTGCTTATCAACTCCGTACTCAATGGCGCGTGTGATCTTCTCACCAGAGACAGAGCCCATACTGGCACCCAGGAACCGAAAGTCCATTACAGCAAGTGATACCGGAATCCCGCCCATCTTTGCGACTCCTCGAACTACCGCATCATTGAGGCCAGTTTTCTTGCTGTGAGCAGCTAATTTGGAGGTGTAGGGTGAGACGCCTCGGAATTCCAAAGGATCGGTGGACTTCATCTCCACATCGGCTTCATGGAAGGTACCTTCGTCAACTAGGGATTTGATACGATCCGGCGCTGATAGCGGAAAGTGGTAGCCACTTTGAGGTACAACCATGAGGTTCTGCTCCAATTCTTTGGAGTAGACAATCTGCTGACTCATGGGGTCTTTAACGTAGAAGCCCTCAGGAATGCGATCCTTGCCTCGGGCATCTACCTTAACCGTGGAGTACTTTTTCTTGAAAAGTGCCATTATGAAGGAGGTGATTATCCGTGGCCAAGAGCCAAAATGTCAAGGTTGGTAGCACCAAAACGCCGCAATACCGAGCAACAAGCATTAAGTGTGGAGCCTGTTGTAAAGACATCGTCCACTACCACATAGCGTGTATCAGGATTCAAACTTATACCGCGTTTTAGATCAAAAGCATCTTGCATGTTTCGGCATCGCTCCTGTCTAGATAGCCGAGTCTGGCTCCCTGTCCAACGAGTCCGACGCAATAGCGACTGCACCTTGCAGGAAGAAACTCGCTCAGCAAGCTCCTCTGCAATGAGCTCACATTGATTAAAGGTTCTTTTCCATTGCCTGATTGGATGCAGTGGAACTGGCACAAGTATTGATTCATTTAAAAACTCTTTAATACCCGTAGCCATCAAAGCTATATCTACAATGTCGCGAAGGACAAAACTGCCTGCTCTGTATTTCAATGCGTGTACGAGACCTCTCATAGGCCCATCAAGGCGACAAATTGTGCGCCCCATATTGTAGGTTGGATCAAGCTCCTTACAGTGAGGACAACTTCTTGAGCCAACAACGATACCGTAAAAAGGAAAGCCGCAAGTACGACAGCTTGGAGGCTTAAATAGCTCAATCTCCCGAAGGCAATCAGGACAAAGATAAAGTAACTTGGATTGCTCTGGAACTATATCTCCACAGTGCAGGCAATTTCGAGGAAAGATAAGATCAAATGCATCCTTGTTTGTTACTAACGATAAAAAACCCTCTCCAAACATAGTCCCTTTGATGGTGATGTTAATATATTTACATCACGAACTCGGTTTGCAAGTAGAGTTTTTATTTGGTGAGGTTCAAGTCTCCCTAACCCAACGTTGTAGAGTGCACCGACAATACGACGAACCATCTTGTAAAGGAATCCGCTACCCTCGACTATAAAGCTGATGCGTGGACCTCGGCGACGAATTTCGAGTCTGCGTAGTTCTTTTACAGGATTGTCTCCCGGACTTCCGCCAATGGCAGAGAATGCGGTAAAGTCATGCTTCCCAAGAAGGTGTCGGGAAGCTTGCTGCATCTTTTCAACGTTAAGACGACGAAAACGTAGGGACCAGTAAAACCTGGACTCAAAGGGGTTAGCATCTCCTTCAAAAGCTCGGTAAATGTAACGCTTTCCAGTTGCAGAATGAAGGGCATGAAAAGTTTTGGGTACAGGCATCAAACTGTTGAGATGAAGACCTTCTGGCAGTTCACTAAGTAAAGCACGGCAAAGCGCTTCTTTTGGATGATTCCAAGTAGCGTCAAAATGAAAAACCTGGTACTTTGCGTGAACGCCAGAGTCCGTTCGCGCGCTGCCATGAATACGTAAAGGCTTCTTGAATATCTCGCCTAATCTCGCTTCTATGACATCCTGAATGGTGTTGCCATTTGGCTGACTTTGCCAGCCTTCGAAGTCCGTTCCATCGTAGGAGCAAACACCTTTCCAGCGTTGTGTGGGGGAATCAGTCATCTTGCCAGTCCTCTGGCGATGGTAACAACAAAGAGTCAATGCCGCGTTGATCTAAGTAGTCTTGAAGAATCAACGCAGCAGCACTCGAGTCGACCTCCCCAGACTTACGTTCTGGCTTTTTACCAATCTCTCGGAAATCTGCCTCAACACGAGCAGTGCTCAGGCGTTCGTCCATCTTGTGGATTGGAAGATTAAAACGCTTGTATAAAGCATTGACGAACTCATCCACTTCTTGAGTCCGCTGGCCCTCCCGACCATCCATATGCAAAGGGTAACCAATGACAATTTCTCCCACCTTCCGCTCCTGAAGAACAGCACCAATAGCATGGAATAGGTCTGGGCCATGAAGATTAAGAATAGGCTTCAGCGGGACCGCTACGCCAACTTCTCCATCTGCGAAGCTCAAACCTATACGCTTCCGACCATAGTCAATGCCTATGAAGTTTAAGGGCACGCTGTAGTGAGAGTTAATGAAGGTGTTCGTCGACAGACTGGACAAGGGACTTTATGTCCTGCGCACGGTCCTTGTGGCAAACAAGAGTTGCATCATCAGTACGAACCACAATTAGATCTTCTACACCTAGCAGCGCCACTAAGTGGTCATTGTCAGAAAAAACAATATTTCCTGAACCATCTTGAACAACAGCTGATCCACGAGCAACATTGCCAGAAGAGTCTGAATCATAGTGACGAGCAACGGCTGGCCATTCACCTACGTCGTCCCAATCGAAACCTGCAGGAATGGTAAGAACATTGTCTGCCTTCTCCATAATGGCAAAATCTACAGAAATCTTTTCGATATCAGGGTAGTGTTTTGCAAGTACTTCATCCAAGGCATTTCCGCAGGAGAAGTCGGAATGAATCGCGACCAAACTAGATTCAAGCTCGGGAGCATGGTTTGAAATCGCACTGCGCACGTTGGCTGCCTGCCAAACGAACATTCCTGCATTCCAAGCATAATCACCGCTGGAGAGATAACCCTTGGCTGTTTCCAAGTCTGGCTTCTCCACAAAACGCTTCACACGATAGACTGGACTCTCCCCAATTAATTGTTCACCCCGCTGAATATATCCATAGCCCGTCGCAGGCTCGTCAGGCTCGATTCCGATAGTGACCAGAAAATCTCCCTTTTCTGCAGCCTCGAAACCTAACTCCAATGTCTTCTGGAATCCAACAACGTCATGTATGACGTGGTCTGCCGGCAAAATGGCAAACGTACCAATAGCCGAGCGTTCCTGTACCAACACGGCAGCAAGACCCACTGCCGCAGCCGTATCACGTCCCACTGGCTCACCTATAACCTGTGCTGCTGGAACATCTGGACAGACCTCCAGCACGGCTTCGCGCTGCTCGGAGTTCGTAATGACGTAGACATTCTCGGGCGGTACGATATTGGACACACGGTCCACAGCCTGAGCCAGCATAGCCTTGTCGCCAACAATAGGAAGCAAGTGCTTTGGTCGCTTTAAACGACTTTGGGGCCAGAAACGCTCACCGCGTCCACCGGCCATGATAACGACAAATCGATTACTCATATCAGAAGACAAGAAAGTGACTGCTCATCCGTGGGTCAATCTGTTTGCCGAATCATCTTTGTGACAAAAGAGTTGAACAGAGAGGGAATACTTTTTCATTCAAATCACATGGAAAACACAAGATTGCTATTGCTGCCTATCGCGGGCCTCATCATCGGATGGTTGACCAACTATCTGGCTATCAAGATGTTATTTCATCCCAAGAAGCCACTGAAGTTGGGTTTCATTACGCTTCAAGGTGTTTTTCCTAAGCGTCAGAAAGCCTTAGGGGAAAAGTTAGGAGAGGTCGTTTCTAAGGAACTTGTTTCCACAGATGACATTCTAGACAAGGTCACCGATCAAGCAAAGGGTGATGATATGAAAAAAGTGCTGGAAGAGAAGGTGGAGAAGGGTCTGAAAAACTTGTTGGCCGGCATCCCTATGGCCAGTATGTTTGTTGACGACTCGCTTCTGGCAAAGGCGCGCGATCTGATCCTGAAAGAATTTCAAGAGGGTATCGAAGAGTGGATGGAAAAGCTTAAAGGCAAGCTGCGTGATGGTTTGGATATCAGTGGGATTGTTGAAGAAAAAGTATCCAAGTTCTCCTCAGATAAGCTTGAAGAGGTGCTTTTTGAAATTCTCAGAAAGGAATTCAAGTTCATTGAGTTAGCCGGAGCGGTACTGGGATTTCTAATCGGCTGTGCGCAAATAGCTCTACTGACTGTGGGAGTTTAGCCAAAGGCTGAAAACATCTGTTACATCTCTAGTAGTCGTCCTCATCTTCATAGTCCTTAAGTTGGTCAAGGATCGAGAGGTCATTGGCAAAATTCACAGCATTTTCATAAGAAATAACCCCTTCGGCGTAGAGCTCTACCAAGTGCTGCTCCATGGTCTGCATACCTTCTTTCTTCTGGGTTTCTAGCATGGAGTAAACTTGGGAAAGATTCATCGTCCGAATGACATTACCTACACCAGAAGTGTTGCGTAGTATCTCCATAGCTACACACCGGCCACCGCCATCCTCTCGAGGGACTAGCTTCTGGCTTAGGATCGCACCAATACTAAATGAAAGCTGAAGAGCCAGTCCCTTGGCCTGTTCAGCGGGGAACATATCAATGATACGACTAATGGCGCCCTTTGTGTCACGAGTGTGCAGCGTAGAGAAAACCAAGTGTCCAGTCTCTGCGGCACTGAGAGCAAGCTGCGCAGTCTCCTGATCGCGCATTTCACCGATGAAGATGATATCAGGGTTCTCCCGTAAGGCACTACGAAGCCCTGCTGAGAAGCTGGCTACGTCATTACCGACTTCGCGCTGAGATAGCATTGAAAGCTTACTTTCGAATACAAACTCGATTGGATCCTCAAGAGTGATGATCCGGGTTTTTCGGTATTTATTAATGTAATCAATTAAGCTAGCAATCGTCGTTGACTTGCCACTTCCAGTGATGCCGGTAACGAGACAAAGCCCTTGCTTCATGTGAACAATGTCCTCCCAGATTTGGTCACTAGGAAAACCAATATCCTCAATGTCAGGAACGTGGCTAGAAAGCATGCGCATGACCATGGCCATACCATCGCGATCGTGAAAAATATTGATACGGAAATTAATGCCGGTCTCAGGCCATGAGTAGCCACAGTCTAGATCTTTGACTTCACCCGATTTAAGTAGTTGTCGATTCTTCTCGCTGAGAAGAGGATAGACGAGGTGATCCAGCGTCTCTGCATCAAGATCAGCACCACCGGGAATAGATTCTATATCATCATCAAATCGATAGCTAAATGGTCGTCCAACCTTGAGGTGAATGTCTGACATTCGCGACATGTTTCCACTCTTATGCTCATCGCTTGTGAACCAGCGTAAAAGGTCAGCCATACTAACATACTCTTCGCCGAGAAGATAGGCCTGATAATCGAGGTCGTAGTTATCCATTATGAGATGCTAAGTTTTTTTAGATAGTGCCCATCAACCGGTCACCATAGTCACCAAGACCAGGACGGATGAATGAGTTTTCATCAAGACACCGGTCGACACAGCCAAGAACCAATTGTAGGTCAGGATGTTCCGTACAAATCTTTTCAACACCTTCTGGAGCTGCGATGATGGAAATGGCGGTTAATTGGTTTGCCCCGCGAGACTTGAGTAGTTCTGCAGCATGAGAAAGAGAGCCGCCTGTAGCAAGCATAGGGTCTAGGAGAAGAACTCGTTTCCCAGCAAGTTCAGGGAGCTTAGAGTAGTAACTATCTGGCTGGGCGGTGGTCTCGTTTCGCTCGAGTCCGATGTGGCCAAGCTCAGCTTCAGGGAAGATTTCAAGAAAGGCATCAACCATGCCCAGACCAGCCCGAAGAATAGGTACTAAAACGAGAGAGTTGGAAAACTTTTTGCAAGAGATGTTCTCAAGCGGAGTTTCAATGGTGACCTCTATAGTCTCCAGAAATTTACCGGTCTCGGTAGCAAGTATAAAGCTAATACGTCGGCTGGCAGCACGGAATTCCACCATTGAAGATTTGCGATCTCGAAGGGTGGCGAGACAGTCTTCCACTAGAGGATTCTGCAAAATGGTGGGGCCCATCTCAGAAGCCCTTCTAGAGCAAGCCTTTCTTCTCTTTGCGCTCCATAGCTTTACGGACCAGTTCATCCGCATTGGGAAAAGTGTCTCCGTAACCAGGAAGAACGGAGAGCCAACGATAGACAGTCTCTCGGTCGGCAGAAGGAAGCACGGGAGGTTGCGCTATCACTTTGTCAAAGGCGCCAACAACAGCTTCAGCAAATGCGTCAATCATAGCAGCGGAAGCAGCTGTAGAATCTCCATTGAGAAGGGCACGCTTCTCTTTGTAAACTGCAAGCGCATCGAAAAGGAGAACCTCTGTCCTCGGATAAAAGCTAGTCATAAGATTCCAAGGGAAATGCTCTTGATCTCCTCCTCCTCGAAAATCAGTACGAATCAAAACCGAAGGAATGTCCGCAAACTTAGCAAACATGTATTCCACAACAGTTCCAGAGTCCAACTCTGGACCATCATAATTGAAAACTGCTAAGTCAGATTCTAGGAGAGTCAGAATATCTTGATCGCGAATGTGGTGGGGGGTGACCTCCCGTTGTTCAAGATCCTGTGGAAGGTTGGTACGATAGCGTCCCCCAGAGGACTGCTCGATAGCAGCGGCAAACATGACATTGCCAGATAGGTGCTTGAGGTCGAAAAGCTCACCTGCGAAGTAAAAACTGTATGGGTTGTTCGTGGTCATGATCTCGGATAGACAAATTTCTGTGGATCTCTATTGATATTGTTCTATCTACGACATTAACAACAATTCAAAGCGGCAACCTTAAAAGCAGGACATTATGGAACCTCCAGAAATTCTCATCATCGGAAGCTACGTTCAAGACCTCACTTGGAACACTCAGGCATTTCCCGCGCCAGGTGAAACAGTCATTGGGACTTTTCAGACTGGCCCCGGGGGTAAAGGCTCTAACCAAGCCATTGCAGCGGGAAGAGCAGGTGCTCGCATACTATATGCGGGAGCAGTGGGAGCTGACGCCTTTGCTAGATCAGCTAAGGACTTTTATGTATCTGAGGGTTTCCCATGCCAGCTAATCGAGAAATCTGGCTATGCATCTGGCACGGCAGCGATTCTGGTAGATGAGACCGGTCAGAACCAAATTATTGTCGCCCTTGGCGCAAATGGCGCACTATCCATTGAGGACGTCCCCAGAGAAACAGTTACCTCTGCAAAGGTTCTCGTGTGCCAACTGGAGGCAAACCTAGAAGCAACTACCCACTATTTGAAGACTGCGCACGAAGCTGGGGTTACCACAATTCTAAATCCTGCGCCCATGCGTCCTGACTTTGATGCCAATATGCTCAAATATGTAGATATTCTTGCGCCAAATGAAACCGAATTTGCATCCATCGTAGACACTCTTGAGCTTGGAGATTCAAACAAAGACCCGTTAGAATACGAACCTAAAGAACTGGAAGAAATTAGACTTAAGCTTAACCTGCGAACTTTGCTAATCACCCTCGGCGGTCGCGGCAGTCTCGTCTGTGAAGATGGTGTGTTTGAGCGGGTTAATATCCTTCCTGATATCAAAGCTATTGATACGACTGGTGCAGGGGATGCCTTCGTTGGTGGATTTGCTGCAGGACTGATGCGCTACGAGAATAACACTGTGAGGGCTGCTCAATTTGGAAATGCTGTCGCAGGACTTTCCGTAACCAAACCTGGCACCGCACCCTCTATGCCAAACCTCACTGAAGTTGAAGCAGTGCTTGGGTGATTTGGAAAAAGTAGCTAAAGGTCATTTACAATATTGCGCAAAGGTATGCCAAGTAAAGCTCGTCGACAATTCTCGCTACCTTTGATGCGCATGTCTTCCATACCCTCTTCTGAATAGAACGCACTGTGAGGGTTGAGAATTAACCGAACTGACGCCGGATGTGCAGGGTCACGCCAAGCACTCAAAAATAAAGAGTCAGCAGGCGGAGGCTCTTCAGGCAGAACATCAATGGCAGCTCCCGCAAGATGACCACATGTCAGAGCTTCTAATATGGCATTTGGTTCAGTGATAAAACCTCTAGCAGTATTGACCAAATACGAGCCCTGAGACATCTTTGAGATAGCTTCTGTATCTATAAGACTTCGCGTTTCCTCAGTGCCTGGGCAGTGAACACTAAGAATGTAAGATTTCGCGAGGAGTTCATCTAGCGAATCAACTCGCCTGACTCCAAGCGCCTTTTCCTTTCCATCAGGGACAAAAGGGTCGTAGAATACAACATTCATCCCTAGAGCCTTAGCCCTTAAGGCAACAGCGCAGCCAATACGGCCTAAGCCCACGATTCCGAAAATACGTCCACGGAGACGTCTCAATGGGACTGCTGCTTCATGTGTCCACTGTCCTTCTCCGCGCTGGAGACGCACATTGTGCAAATTGAAGCCTCTAGCTAGGGCTAGAGACATTCCAATCGCAGAGTCAGCAACTTCCTCAGTCCCGTAGTCAGGCACATTAGCGACTGGGATACCCTGCGCGCGCGCAGTTGAGATGTCGATGTTGTCGTAGCCCACCCCACAACGAATAATCAGTTTACAATTCTGGAGCCTCTTTATGAGGGGGGCTGACATTCGCACACAATGATACATCATAATTGCGGCGGCGTCATCAATCTTGCCTGGAAGGTGGCTTTCGTCAGGTACGTCGAGAGCAACCACATCCGCAATATCGCCAAGTATTCGTCGCTCGATTTCGCATGGTTCAGCAATAAAGTCTGTAACATATACCCTAGGTTTTTCTGCCATGCGCATGGAAGGTATCCTTCCGGAAATTATAGGAAAGAAAGAAATGTTTAACTAGGACAGACCCCGGGCTTCTATTTCGTCTTCTTCGAAACCCAAGTAATGGCCTAGTTCATGAAGATATGTGATGCGGACTTCTTCCCTAAACGCACGCATCCTACCGTCGACCTCATCACAAAGGTTGCCAAGGAACAAAATAATCTGCACCGGCACGGTTATCAATCCTACTGCTTCTTCATTGCGATTGCCTCCTACAAGCAGTCCAAGAGTGTTCATCAAAACACCATCACGTTTTAGTTTTTCAGATGGATAGGATTCATAGGAGACTGGAATACACACAGCTTCTCTCCTAATCTCAGGAGGCAGATCACGCAGCAATGCTCCAACTTCTGATCGTGCGACACGTTCTAGTTGATCCATTCCAGAGATTACTACCGACAATTGGAATCAGGTGTGAACATTTAGAAGCGAATTTCCGGTCGCATCTCCAATAATAAGCCTGCCCAGAACATGTAGTCATAAGCATGACGTAAAAGCAGTGCCTTAAATGGAGGATAATCAGTCTCACTAAGATCTGGATAGGTCTTCTTCATCCATCGAAGCATCGAGTTGAAGAAGTCACCCGGTCCTGCCTCAGAAAAATGGCAATCTAAATATTCATCGAACAACTCAAGAGTGATGCGTAATGGATCGGGGCCGATATCATTCATAACCTCACGAGCAGCGTCCGCATCAGTACAGGCAAGTTCCTTGCCTAGGTGAAAACCATGATTGAGGAAAGCAACTTCATCCAGATCATGTTCGCAAACCTCACGGAAACTTCCTGCAATTGCAGTAGTCAGTGCAGCCCGTTCCACGGGAGTCGTTGGATAAGTAGCCGCTGAAAAAAAAGAAAACGCGTGTCCTTTCTCTTGCTCAGTAAGACCCCCATGCTCGGTAATTAAAAGGTCAGTAAGAAACTGCGTGGCATGACCTGCATTCTTAAGATCACCCAATACATGAGCTGCAAATAAGCTACCTTGCTCAACAGATTGCCAACCAGCATGCGCACAGAGTTCTAAAAATTCTGGTGAAGCTGGACCAGGGTTCTTGCTTCCAACCATCTCAGAAATAGTGTCTCGGAGTTGATCCAGCGGGTCATCGGGAAGCCCCATTCCATCAAGACGATCCAGAACGTCCTTCATCAAAGAAATAGCGTCAGGTTCATTACGATGAGATTCGCCAATCGCCCGATTACTGAGGCGATTGGAATGCGCTCTCAAGCGTGCACCATTACACCAAGCGAGAGTGGCCCAGCGAGCTTTACAGTCCTGAGCAAAAGTCTCTGGTAACAGCATGTTGCAGACTCCAGCCAGACGTTGGGCTGCGCCATCTAGAGAGATTTGCCCCTTCCGAATGTCTGGCCAGTACTTCTCTGCAATCACCTAGAAATTACAGTCAAAAGGGGAATGCCTTAAGGGATATCAAGTGCATCTGGGGGCAAATCAGTGTTCGGCTGTGGATCATGCGCTATTTCCAAACCAGGGACCGCGTCTCTAAGTGCAGCTATCTTTTCGAGACTGACATAGGTGCCATGGAGGTTAAGGCGCTTAAGGTTTTTCAAGGCGTGAAGAGGAGTGACGTCATTAATTGGAAGATTAGCCACGTATAGCTCTTCAAGTCCAGACAAGGTCTCAAGTCCCTTGAGTGAACGGATCTGGGTGTCAGAGATCTGTAGCATTCTTAGCGAAGTAATCTTGCCAAGTGGCGTTGCATCCTTGATCGGATTATCCGAAATAGCCAAATGCTCGAGGTTTTCCAAACCTGACAACAAAGAAACATCAAATACTTGATTACCGCCGATAGAAAGGTAAGTCAGATTAGGTAGTGAATCTAGACCATTCAGGCTCTGGATGCGATTTGTGCTGAGATCCAAATAGGTCAGGTATTCCATACCAGAAAGGCCAGTTATGTCCTCAACTTGGTTGTTACCAAGGCTTAGGTTTTCGAGTTGGGTCAATTTATTTACCCCAGTGAGGTCAGCTACTTCCCTGCCCTGCAGATCCAAATTACGGAAGGCCTGTAATTCATCCTCAGTCAACTGCCCAAAAGGCTTGCCTGCCGTGCTAGCCAAATGCGAAGCAATGGTCGCATCGGTAATTAGACGGGGTTGGGGCTTTGCAATGGGAGTGCCTGGATTTGAGTTGGTCGAGTCCTCAGGCTTTATAGGGGTTGGATCAGAATCTGTAACTGGATCTTTTGGGGCAGAGGGCTCCGAGGTTGGAGGTTTGGTGTCCGTAACATTTTCCTTTGGCTTACTGCATCCAATGAAAATAAGGGCAGAAAAGAAAAGAAAAGACAGGTGATGAGCAGAAAGTCGTTTCATGATTCTTCAGGGGTTTGATCAGAGTTTTCTCGAGGTGAGGGAGGTGTAAAGGTGGCTTGGGAAAAACCGAGGGGTTTATACGCAGCCTTAGCTTTTGAACGTTCAGTTAACCGCAAGCGTTGTGAAAGCTTGAAACGCTCCCTAGATGTTTCATCAGGAGAAGCCTCGGTTGTTTCTGGCTCTGTATCGCTCAAGTGAGATTTTGGTGGGCCGTGCAGGATTCGAACCTGCAACCAAGGGATTATGAGTCCCCTGCTCTAACCATTGAGCTAACGGCCCGTT
>CAJWWL010000034.1 GCA_913048125.1 uncultured Opitutia bacterium
TTGGGACTGGCGCTGGATTGGATTCCTGATATTGTCCATGAACTCGTACCTGACCACAGGCATTGAGCTTCTTTGTGACCTTGCACCCGCACGTCGAAAAAAGTGATGGGAGCCTTGCCCGAAAGGGTCTCGCTAGAATTGGAGGTTGTAAAATCTAGGCCGCTCTTCGTCGTTATAGTGAACTGGACGTTCTTATTGTTTGCGACAAAAGAGTCCACCCGTGGACCTCGGCCGTTGAAGAAGTTGTTGTAGAAATTGATGTCGGGATTGTACTGATTGGAAGCATCGCGTTCTAGTTCGAGCCATGCCTTCATTCGCTCTGAGTTGCGAGTGTATTTGGTGCGAACGTCGTTTAGGAAAAATTGGAATAGCCTCATATTGTAGGGTTTCTCCATCCAAGCTTTGAAATCACGGCGACCGTCGTAGAAATTGTTATTTTCTCGGAACCCCAAGTCACTATCCCAGTGCAGGAACTGAAATTTACCGTCGTGATGGCGTCGATACATGAAGGAGTTCTTTCCACGCCCTAGGGTAAAGGAGTCCCAGTCGCCGATATATCCACGAATAGCGGCATGCTTTGTGATTTCAACGTTATCAACGACACGATTGATTTGCGCCTCGGTGTAGTTCCTATCAGTAGCAAGCTTGAAAAGCTGGATAATCGGCGAGTAGTCGTAGTCCTGCTCTCGAGAGCGCATGAGCCATTCAGAATGGTAGCGGATGGGATTTTCTGTGTTCTTGTAGACCCACTCTGAATTACGGTTTCCGCGACCCCAATTATCCTCGAACCACCACTCATCATCGATGCGGTAGAGTTGGCCGTCGGAACCGTTCTCAAACTGACGATCCAGCAGGTCATTGCCATTCGGCTCAACATCCTCGCGAACCCCGATACGAGAACCATTCATGTACATGAGCATGAACTCGGCCTCAGAGAACGCGTGGTCGTAGAGGTAGAGCCAGTACCAGACAATACGGTTATGGTACTGACTGGAACCTCCATTGGCGTCCCATGTAGACTTAACCCGATTGCGAAATAATCGGTCCCGAGGAAGCTTCCATTTTCCGCGTGCATGGAAGTCCGCAGTGTTTCGGCGGTGCCATGGACTACCGCCAGCCCGAGCTTCACCACCATAATAAACCTCCTTCTCGTTGTAGACGAAGGTCATGTTTTTGTACTGATTTGAGATAGTGGGAAATTTGTAGTCGAACTTAGCCGAATCTCCCCGGCGGACAGCTTCCCGATCGAATTCGGATAAAATAAATCGATGGATAGCTATGTCAGCAGAGACGGTGTCATTGTCGTGGAGATACATTGCGGGCCAGGCTTCACCTTGCTTGGGGTTCTGGTGAACCCCGGATTGGTCGTCTGTCGCACGAACATAAAACTGTACGACCTGATGGTCTGATCGGTACTTATTGATTTCAACAGCGAATAGCCCGTCGTCCGCATGCAGATCAGGAGCTTGGCCATTGTCCTTCATCTCCAGTGACTCCCAAGTCCCATTGGCATTGTTGTTATCAGCCCGGTAGATCACCTCAACCTTCGAAAGAGGGTTTACGGACTGGACACGTGCGGTAATGGTGACCTTCTCAGACGTCTTTGGTACAGCAGGACTGTGGATGATATGATCGACCTGCGGGAGGGATTTTTCTGAATAGCGTGTATTCCGCCGGCCCGGCGAACCAAGGTTCTGTGGAATGGGAACCAAGAAAGCATCTCCCACACTGTGATCCCAGGTCTGGACAATGAGACGTGACTTTCCCTCAACCCATTGGGCATCGAAGGTAAGAGTGACATTATCACCACGCTGAATATCTGGAATATCTAGTTCAATGCGGTTAGCCTTGTTGTCTCCATGACCCGTTGAGATAATATGAAGTCGACCCTGCTCGTCTACATAGCTCTTATGGTGAGTACCTTGGCAAAGCCAACCATCGTTGGCAGAACCGCGGGTGGAGTTTTTGCGAGCGTTCGTTAGGATATTGGGGCCATTGCCATTCTTTTTCAGAGAAATATTGTCGAGGATGAGTTCGCCATCCCCGACAAGAAACATGTGTAGTTCCTTGTAGTCGGATTCACTGCCCCGTGAGTTCCACTGCTCATATCGTGATGTGTGAGAAAAACTGTGGAATTTTCTTTTGGCAGACTCGTCACTGTCTCGCCAAGCCGATCCCTGCGAGTTGTCCATGTCTGGATGAACGAGTTCCATACTAGAACCTCCTCCACCCGTCCAATCTGGCCAGTTTCCTTGTCGCTCATAGTGCAGGCCATCTACAAAGTTTCCTTCAGCGTCTACCAACTTGAGCCTCTCGCCGGAGTTAGCCAATGTGCCGGAGTATGGCCCAACCGCCGGAATGTCTCCATACTGGGCTTTAATAAAATTGAGGTCTTTGGCTAAGACGAGGTAGCCTCCCGACGCAAGATTAGTACCTGCAGGAAACGTGTAGCGGATGCCGGAAGTAAAGCGCCACCCTGCAAGACTGACGGATGAATCGCCTTTATTGTATAACTCGACGTATTCACCGTATCCCTGATCAGAGGGTGGATCGAACATTAACTCGTTGATAACTACGCTTGTTTGGGGTTCAGGGCTGTTGGCTGCATCCTTGGTCTGTGTATCTCCTCGAAACCATTCTCCCGAACCTGAGGGAAACTCCTGAAATCCCTTTTCTGCCTCTGCACGGTCAAGTTCTACTGCATCAAGTACAGCGCCATCGACACGACCAAGAAAAAGCGAGAACTCTCCATTTTTATCGAGAGGAAACTCGGATGCAAATGCTTTGTATGATCCTGCATCCAGAGTTCCCTCAAGCATGATCTTATTCGTAAAGTCGTTATTGTTGGCTAACTGAAGATCGGTCAAATCAATGGCTGAGCGGGCAGCATTGTGAAGTTCGACCCAGATAATCTTACCATCCTCAAAGGCTACCTCTGAAAGACGAACGTTCCCATCATAACTATCCCGAACAACAGAATCCTCGGGTTGACCGGGAGTGCCTGTGGGCGAGGCGCTGAAAGTCCAGTTTCGATAGTCATCAATGTACTTATTTGGAGAGATCAGAGAAAGGCTGTGCCCTGTGCCGTCAGCAGCCTTAGGCCAGATACCATTGTCTTCCCAAGACACTTCGCACATGACCGTGCCTGACTTGTTTTCGAGCCTGAGGTTGTCACCTCCATTATCCAGCTTGCCTTTGAATGGACCGAAGACTCGAATACTGTTCGGAATACTAGGATACGCCTCGCGCAATTCTGCTTCAGAAACAGGAGAAATCAATATCCGTTCAAACGCCTTGAGGAAGCTCGCCTTTGGGTCAGTGGCGCTGAAGGGAGGAAAGGTGTAGTTCACTCCGCCATGGAGCGTCCAATCTGCGATATCAAATATTGTGGAGGTATTGTTGTAAACTTCGACAAACTCAGGATTACCGGTAGAAGGATTATACTGAACCTCAGTGAACACTACCTGCTCTGCAGATACCCTAGCACACAGAAGCGTGATTGCACAACATACAATAGAGGTGGGCAATCTTAGGAACTGAAAGTATTTATTAGCCTTCAACAAGAAGGGGGTCAGCAATAGTGCAAGGCAATCAAAAGGAACATTATATCAGGTTACATCAACATCGCATGTGTGCGCGCGAAAATCAAGGCATATACATTCTTTTGCCTAAGAAGATACGCTTGCCGCACGAAAGATCAAAATCTAGGGGAATTGTGCAATGTGCGGAAGATACGCGTTTGCAACATCCCAGAAAAAACTGGAGAAACAATTTAAGGTCGGAAACCTAAAAGGAGAACCTCCAAAAAACTATAATACAGCACCTACTCAGGCAGTACCCATACTGCGAATGCAAGAGGACAAAAGATGCGAACTTAGCCTTGCGCACTGGGGCCTTGTCCCGTTTTGGGCCAAGGACAAGAAGATGGCTCAATATACTATCAACGCTCGAGCTGAAACCATTCGAGAGAAACCAAGCTTCCGTCACTGTATCAGACGCCAACGTTGTATTGTTCCAGCCTCAGGTTTTTTTGAGTGGCATACACTAGGCCAGCTTAAACAACCGCATTACATTTCCATGTCTGATCAATCGCTAATGGCCATGGCGGGTCTATGGGACAAATGGGAGGGACCAGAAGGCATCTTAGAATCCTGCACGATTATTACCACCACGGCCAATTCGTTCATGCAACCGATCCACCACCGTATGCCAGTATTCCTCAACCAACAGAACTACAACTCTTGGCTCGATACCTCCAACGAGCATCCAGATGAACTACTGCGCCAACCGAAGAGCGAATATCTCCAGTCTTGGCCAGTTTCTTCCGCAGTCGGGAATGTTCGCCACAACTCGCCAGATTTGATTGCACCTGTGAACTGAGGTCCCATCTTTTAACAGCCAACTCGATGCAACACAAAATCCCGACACAAGATCTTGGTCCAATGGGCGACCTCATGGCTGAGGCTGTGCAAAAGTGCGTACATTGTGGGTTTTGCCTCGCCGCGTGTCCAACCTACAAAGTGATGGAGCAGGAGATGGATACGCCACGCGGTCGGATTATCCTCATGAAGGATGTTCTGGAAGATAGCCTCCAGTTGGAAAAAGCACTCCCACACGTAGATCAGTGTCTCGGTTGCTTGGCTTGTGAGACAGCCTGTCCTTCTGGCGTAGAGTACAAACACCTGTTGGCGCCTTTCCGCGAAAAAGCAGAAGAAGAACGCCCACCCAATCTGCTAAATCGTCTTCGACGCAAACTTCTATTAATTACGCTCCCCCACCCCAAACGATTTCGCCTCGGAGCCAAACTGGGCCGACTAGCTAAGCCAATCACAGGACTCCTTCCTAAAACCCTGAGACCCATGCTGGAACTGCTGCCCTCCAAGCTCCCAGCAAACGAAAATCTAGAAGCCTACTATCCAGCGGAAGGCAAACTTCGAGCCCGCGTAGCATTACTAACAGGGTGTGCCCAGCAGGTATTGGCACCTGAAATCAATCGGGCCACCATCAATGTACTCACTCGAAACGGGGTCGACGTCATCATTCCCCAAGACCAGCAATGTTGCGGTGCGCTTGCCTGGCATATTGGCGAAGCAGAAACTGCTAGGAACAACGCTCGTGCCAACCTTAAGGCCTTTCCATCTGATGTAGATGCCATCATCACTAATGCTGCTGGTTGTGGTTCGGGACTGCACGAATACTCCTTAATGCTCAAAGGAGAACCTGAAGAGAAAGAGGCGGAGCAATTCGCCCTCCGCGTAAAGGACATCACTGTGTTCCTGGACCAACTTGGTATCGAAACGCCTCCTGCGCTAACCCGTCCTGTTAAACTCACCTATCAGGATGCATGTCATCTTCGCCATGCTCAGCGTGTTGAAGATCCTCCACGTAGACTACTTGCACAGATTCCAAACTTAGAAATCATTGAAATGGACGAGGCTGAAATCTGCTGTGGTTCTGCCGGCACCTACAATATTGATCAACCCGAGACGGCCAAGGAATTAGGCCAGCGAAAAATTCAAAACCTGCTGAATACTGGTGCTGAACTAGCTGCATCTGGTAATATTGGATGCCTCACCCAACTGCGAACGCACCTCGGAAAACGCGAGCGCCCCCGTGTAATGCATACAATAGAAATCCTTGATGCAGCCTACAGACAAAAACTAACGTAAAAGTTGGAGGGCAACTTGTTAACTCACTTCTGTGGATCAATGAAGATCAAGTATCTATTGTTTGTACTCACAGCCTACCAGACCTCCAATGCAGGCAATTGGCCAAACTGGCGCGGTCCCAACGGGAATGGTATCGCTACCCAAGAGACCGCTCCACTTAGGTGGTCACAAGAAGAGAATGTTCTCTGGAAAACACCTCTCCCTAGCCCAGGAAACTCTAGTCCAATAGTATGGGAAGACAGGGTATTCATAACCAGCGCAGAAGATGATGGACGGCTCCGCTCACTAATCTGCTTTGATCGCAAAACTGGACATCAACTCTGGAAACAGAATGTAAGCTACAATCGACCTGAAGCCACCCACCGCACCAATCCTCAATGCGCAGCTTCTCCCACCACAGATGGTAAGATCATTGCAGTCCACTTCGGTTCCGCAGGAGCCTATGCCTTCGACTATCATGGAAACCTAATATGGCAAAGACCTGACATCGGGACGATCGATCATATATGGGGCTACGCAGCGAGTCCTGTTGATTACAAGAATACCATCATCCAATATATTGGCCCCGGTACCAAGGTAGCCATTGCCGCATTAGACAAGGTAACTGGGGAAACCCGCTGGCGAAGGGAACTTTCTAAAGCTCAAGCCAAAGCTCCTAAACAATTTTTTGGTTCTTGGGGAACCCCACAACTTCGCAATAGCGGCGGGCAATATGAACTCATCGTTGCTCTGCCAGAGAACCTCATCGCGATCGACCCGGATACAGGTAATGACCTTTGGAATTGCAGAGGACTTGGTCCACTCGTCTACACGAATCCATTGGTTAGCGGTGAAACTGTCTGCGCAATGAGCGGTTATCATGGCCCCGCCTTAGCTGTAAAGGTGCCAGTAGGTGTAAAGGGTGACCTCACCTCAAAACGTCTCTGGAAATCTTCCCGAAAGCCTCCTCAACGTATCGGGTCTGGAGTAGCATTCAAAAAGCACATCTACATCCTTAACGAGCCTGGTGTTGCAGCTTGTATTGAGATCGACACTGGCAAGGAAACTTGGAAAGAACGACTTGGTACAGGTAATTCATGGGGTTCAATGAACCTCGTTGGCAACAGGATTTACGTCACGAATACCACGGGCCAAACCCATGTTATCGCTCCTAATCCTGAGAGACTTGAATTATTAGCCACAAATTCGATTGGTGAAATGACACGTGCATCTGCTGCATTTTCAGACGGACAAGTATTTATCCGGACATACAATCATCTCTGGTGTATCGGCGACTGATCCATCATGCCATGATAGATCTTTGGCTAACTGATCAAAGTGGACCGATAGGCGTTTCAAAAATTACAGGACGATACGGGTTAGTTTTATTGCAGCGCCAAAATGAATCAAATCATGGGAGATCACATTTTATGTCCAAATTTTGAAATTGGCTTTAATTTATAGTTATGCGGACGTGTGGGGTAAGCTTTGAAAAGAGACGAAAAAACATAAGCGGCAAAATTTTGTTTGCCATTTACTAAAGCTCCACACCAAAAGCAGAACAGGCACAAACTGCTTGGCTGCCTCAGAAAAAATTTCACAACAACGAATGAGATGTATATGAAGAACTGGAAGCTCACTTCCCAAACCATCCTCCTCGCCGCATTCTTCACTGCAGGCTCTGTTGCCGCTAAAGCATTACCAAAGGCTACGAGCTTAAATTTGCGTTCTAGTGCTACTGAAAGTGAACAACCCCTCATTCTTTCTGGAAAAGGAGCAAGCCAGCAACTTGTTCTCACGGGTAAACTTGCGAATGGTAGCTTGCGCGACTTCACCCGCCACACCTCTTATCTAGTCGAACCCGCAACAGTTGCTCGGGTCGACGAGGAAGGATTTGTCCGTCCCCTCGGCGATGGTAAGGCTACCATCAAAGCACAAGCAGGAGGACAAAGTACAACACTTCCAATCGAGGTTAAGGAGTTTAGTCATTACCGCGCGGTCAACTTCCCTAACGAAGTTGTTCCAATCTTTACCAAGTACGGCTGTAATGGTGGAGGTTGCCATGGAAAGTCTGGAGGGCAGAATGGATTCGCACTATCGCTCCTAGGATTCGAACCAACGGAAGACTACGAATATATTGTCAACGAAGGTCGTGGTCGCCGAGTCTTTCCCGCGGCACCTGACCGCTCGCTCTTGCTTCTTAAAGCAACTAACGAAAAGCCCCATGGCGGAGGTGCCAGAATCGACAAAAGCTCTCTCGACTACCAGACCTTGTACAGTTGGGTGGCACAGGGAATGCCATACGGAAGTCCTGATGATCCCACACTTGAAAAGATTCAAGTGTACCCAACTGAGCATGTCATGGAAATGGAAAGCGATCAACAACTTGTGGTCACAGCCACGTACTCCGATGGCTCCACTCGCGATGTTTCCCGAGCCTCCGTATTTGAGGTCAATGAAAAGGAAGTCGCAGAAGTGACCGAGAACGGACACGTCGAAGTCTTTGAGCAACCTGGAGACGCTGCAGTCATGATTCGCTATCAAGACAAAGTAGCCGTCTACCAAGCTACAGTTCCACTTGGCGCACCAGTAGATAACCTGCCGCAACCCCGAAACTTCATCGACGAACTTGTCTTTTCAAAGCTTCAAAAGGTAGGAATGCCACCCTCTGAAAACTGCGATGATGCAACCTTTCTCCGACGAGTCACCATAGATATTGCTGGTCGACTACCCACATTGGACGAATCTAACGCTTTCCTCGCCGACAAAACCGGTAACAAACGTGACAAAGCGATTGATCGCCTTCTAGCCAGTCCTGACTATGCCGACAACTTTGCAAACAAGTGGGCCGCCCTGCTGAGAAACAAACGCAACAAGGAAACTGATAAGCGTGGCAACTACTCTTTTCACCGCTGGATTCGCAGCGCCTTCAACAGCAACGTGCCATACGATCAGTTCGCCCGCCAAATACTGGCCGCCTCAGGCGATATGCTACATAACCCTCCAGTAGCTTGGTACCGAGAAGTCAAAACAACCCAGCAGCAGCTTGAAGATACAGCTCAGTTATTTTTAGGCACACGCATCCAGTGTGCCCAGTGCCACCACCACCCTTTCGAAAAGTGGAGCCAGCATGACTACTACAGTTTCTCAGCCTTCTTTTCAAGGGTGGGTCGCAAACCCGGACGACTACCAGGTGAGGAGATGGTGTATCACAAGCGTGGCGTTGCCAAGGCGACCAATAAGAAGAACAATAAATCTGTACAACCAGCTGGTCTTGGCGCCACCCCACTCGAACTCGGACCAGATGAAGACCCTAGACAAGCACTGGTTGACTGGATGTCTGCAAAAGACAACAAGTTCTTCTCCCACACCCTAGTCAATCGCTATTGGAAGCACTTTTTCAGCCGCGGACTCGTAGAACCAGAGGACGATATGCGTGAGACAAATCCTGCCACCAACCCTGCTCTACTTGATGGTCTAGCCGAGCATTTCATTAAAAGTGGTTTCGACCTCAAAGGACTCATCCGGACCATTTGCCAGTCCCGCACTTACCAGTTCAGCGCAGAACCAAACCAACACAACACGAAGGATAAGCACAACTTCTCTCGGTACTACCCCAAACGTCTCAAGGCTGAAGTTCTCTACGATGCCATTGACGAACTAACCGGGTCTGCCAGCAACTTTAAAGACCTGCCGTCTGGTACACGAGCAATCCAACTACCAGATAACAGTTGGAATTCTAGCGTTTACTTCCTATCAGTTTTCGGACGACCTGACTCCGCCAGTGCTTGCGAATGCGAAAGAACCTCTGATGCCTCACTCGCGCAAAGCCTCCATCTCTTAAACTCCAAGGACATACAGTCCAAGCTTTCTAACGGTGGAGGACGTGCACGTAAACTAGCCGGAGAAAAAGATCGAACCGACGAAGACAAAATCAAGGAACTCTATCTCCGAGCCTTCTCTAGAGAACCCTACTCCAACGAGGTCAGCCTTGCGACTGAATACCTCAACCGGATGATCAAAGATGAAAAGGGCGCCGAAAAACCAGCTGATCGATCCCAATCATACGAGGATATCGTCTGGGCACTCTTCAACACAAAAGAGTTCCTTTTCAACCATTAGTCAGGGAAAACTCTGTTGATGGATATTTCAAATCCCGAGGAAACCTATGCCAATATCAACTCGTGTAGGACGATTCTGGTATGACTGGGTTTGGTTCTCCAAGACACCCTGCCCCACCAAAATGCATTTACCTACGGTTTTTGAGCTGAGATTCATTTTTTAATACCTGTGGGAACGAGGTAAACCCAACAAAGAAAATCTCACCTGTAAATCTGCTATGAATTCACAAGCAATCGCACTAGTAACCCTCCTGAGCGCAAGCTCGTTTTGCTTGGGCCAACTACCCCGTACAACACTCAATACTTTGTACCCTCCGGGTGGGCAGCAAGGCTCCGAAGTAAACATAACGATCACAGGTAAAGAGATCGATGATGCCAAAAACCTCATATTCACTCACAAAGGGATCCAAGGGAAAGCATTCAAAAACGAAAAGGGCGCCGTCCAATCAGGAAAGTACAAAGTTCAGATTGCCAAAGATGTACCCCCCGGACTGTATGAAGCCCAACTTACAGGGGGCCGTTTCGGTGCCTCTAACGTAGCTACTTTTGTTGTTGGAGCACTGCCATCAGTTCTTGCGCCCGACAATAATGACTCCATGGAAAAAGCGTTTGGCATCGACCAAAATTATACCATCACAGGAAAAACCGCCGCCAGAAAGTACAGCTACTTCAAATTCAGTGCGCAAAAAGGCCAAAAACTACTAATTCACTGTGCTACTGAGGAGATAGACTCCAGCTTGAGTCCTGTTGTTAACGTCCTTAACCACCAAGGCCATGAACTTGCAAGTGAATCTCGAGCTGGCCTCCTTGACTTTGCCCCTTCTGCTGATGGTGAATATTACATCCAACTCTTTGACTTCCTATACGGCGGCTCTGACTTACATTACTTTCAGCTTACGATCTCCGAAAGACCTCACATTGACTTTATAGAGCCTCCAGTTGCTAAGCCTGGGGCTAAATCAAAACACACCCTCTTTGGACGCAATCTCCCTGGTGGCCAACCCTCTGAACTGAAACTTCCAAATGGACGCGTACTCGAAAAATTAGCTGTTGAAATCCAGCTTCCATCAAATGCTGAGGAAAAAGATCCATCCAAGCTCCATGGAAAGGTTAGCCCTCGCGAGATGATGCTATCTGCAACTCAGTACCGCCTAAACTCGCCGAAAGGACCATCTAACACCGTATTGATAGCCCTTTCCAACGAACATTTGGTCACTGAAACGAACAAATCCAACGACCAACCATCCAATGCGCAGTCCATAAAGGTTCCCTGCGAGTTTGTTGGAAAGTTTTTTCCCTACGCCGACAAAGACTATCTCCAGTTCGAAGCGAAAAAGGGTGACACCTTCTGGATCGAGGGGTTCTCCGAACGCTTCGGTCGCCCCTCCAATCTGTTTTTCCTAATTGAGCAAGTCACAAAAAATGACAAAGGCGAAGAACAGGTTCGAACCATCAAAGAAGTTCTAGAAAATCCTGCCAAGGCAGCAGATGTTGCATTTAAAACAACGACGAATGACCCCATCTTCCGCTTCGTAGCCCCAGCAGATGCAACATTTCGCATATTAACATATGACCTCTTCAACAGCGGAACTCCCGACATCCGCAACCAGTATCGAATCTCGATTCGCAAAGAGTCGCCCAGTTTCACACTAGCAGCCTACGTTAAAAGTCCACCACCACCTGATAATAATTCGGGACCTGTTGCAGTTTGGCCGGCTTCTATACGGAAGGGGGAACTACTCCCTGTAAAAATTGTTGCTCAGCGAAGAGACAACTTCGACGCGCCGATCCAACTGGATATCCAGGGCCTTCCCTCATCCATCTCTTGGGCACCTCGAACAATTCCTGCCAAACAGAACTCAGTCACTGTCCTACTCCACGCTGGTAAGGATGCAAAGTCTTGGGCTGGACAAATTCAAATTACCGGCAAAGCAAAGGTCGGTGACAAGAGTATTACACGCAAGTGTCTTCCTGCCACAGTGATTAGAGCTAGCTATGATAAGCAGGCAAAGACATCACTTGTTCAAACCCGCCTCATGAAGGCTCTCGCTCTTGATCTCAATGACCATGAAGAATCTCCAGTATCCATTCGCCCAAAAGAAGACAAGGTCTGGGAGACATCTTTACATGGCATCCTGAAGGTTCCTTTCAGCATCAGCCAATCTGATGATGGTTTCAAACAGAACCGAAAAATTAAACTTCGAGGCCATCCTGATGCCAGTAAGGTCAAAGAAGTCAGTCTAGACACTAAGAAAGACGATGGGCAAATCGAACTCAACCTAGCACAATTCAAACTCCCTGTCGGAGAACACCCGCTTTATCTGGCAACCACTATTAAGGGAAAATATAAGCGAGAAAGCGACGAAGCCAAGAAAGCTGCAGATGATGCTGTAAAAAAAGCCGACGAAGACGCAAAGAAAGCCATAGCAGAAGCTAAGAAAGCAGAGTCAGAATACAATGGCATCAAGGATAAAAAGGACGCTACTCAAGATCAAAAAAACAAAATGAAATTGGCGATGGACACTGCCAAGAAAAAGTCCTCGGAAGCTGAAGCTGCGAAAAAGAAAGCTCAAGATTACGCAAAAAAGGTCACTGAACACAACAAACCTCGTGACGTAAATGAAACCTTCTACTCCCCTCCTTTCGTCGTCCGTGTTACCGAGGCTCCAATCAAATTCACTTCCATGCCAGAAATCCAACTCAAGACCGGTGAAGAAATTCAGTGGAAAGTCGCCATCGAACGTCTATATGAATACAAAGACGCAGTGACTTTAAACCTCGCGCTACCCGGCAACCTCAAAGGAGTCACTCTCAAGAAAGCGAACATTGATAAGGATAAAACTGAGGCCCAAATTGGATTCAAGGCCAGTGACAAAGCAACACCTGGAGAATTTCTCGCCAAGCTAGATGCTTCGCTCCGCATCAATGGACAGACAATAAAGCTTTCTGAAGAAGTGAAGGTAAAGGTCCAAGCGGCTCCAACTGAGCAAGCAGGAAGTTGAAGTAAAACCTGAAAAGAAAACCCCGAATGCTGCTTGCACTAGATCAAGGCACTACCAGTTCCCGAGCTATTATCTTTGATGACAACCTATTGATTCAAGCCAGCGCTCAAAAAGAGTTTCAACAGTACTATCCACAGAGTGGATGGGTGGAGCATGATCCAGAAGAAATATGGAATACACAGTATGAGGTCGCGTGTGAAGCAATAGAAAAAGCAGGTGTTCCCCCAGTACAAATCCAGTCAATAGGGATCACCAACCAGCGTGAAACCATTCTACTGTGGAACCGCCAAGATGGAAAGCCTCTACACAACGCCATCGTTTGGCAGGACAGAAGGACAAGCGAAACCTGCCGAAAACTTCGAGAAGATGGCCATGAGGAGACTATCCGAGAGAAGACTGGCCTTGTTCTCGACCCCTATTTTTCAGCAAGCAAGATCCGCTGGTTACTCGACAATGTGGACGGTGCACGGGAAGCTGCCGAAGAAGGAAAACTGGCCGTTGGAACGATTGACTCCTGGCTGATATGGAATCTCACCAAGGGTGTAGATAAGAAACATATTACGGACGCGACCAACGCCTCCCGAACACAACTTTACAACATTCATACTGGAGACTGGGATGAAGAACTTCTCGCCCTCTGGAACATTCCCCGAAGTCTCCTTCCCGAAATTGTCGACTCAAGTGGAACCTGCGCAGAAACGGAGGTCTTCGGGAAGGCCATTCCGATCTCGGGTATCGCTGGTGATCAACAATCCGCTCTCTTTGGACAAGCCTGCTTTCAACCTGGTATGGCCAAATGTACTTATGGGACTGGTTGCTTCATTCTACTCAATATCGGAGAAAAACCGATGCACTCCGCCTCCCGTCTACTTACCACAGTTGCTTGGTCAATCAATGGACGTCTGGAGTACGCTCTCGAAGGAAGTGTATTTATGGGTGGAGCCACCATACAATGGCTCCGCGACGGTCTCGGCATCATTCAGAATGCATCGGAAGTAGAAACACTAGCCTTAGAAGTCGAAGATACTGGAGGTGTAGTACTAGTACCTGCCTTCACTGGACTAGGGGCACCTTACTGGGATCCAGATGCCCGAGGTCTACTGATCGGCATGACTCGAGGCACAAGTCGAGCCCATATCGCCCGTGCCGCCCTTGAAAGCATCGCCTTACAGGTGGCAGATGTTACAAAAGCTATGCAAGACGATGCAAGGACCACACTACGTGAACTCAGGGTAGATGGTGGTGCTTCTGTAAACAATTCTCTTATGCAATTGCAGAGTGACCTCTTAGACGTCCCGATTGTTCGTCCCAGTCAAACTGAGAGCACAGCACTAGGTGCTGCATGCCTAGCTGGACTTGGTGTGGGAATCTGGAAAAGCACAGAACAAATCTCCAAAGTCTGGCAAGCTGATGCACACTTCAAACCAGAAATGCCCAACAGTGAACGCCAACACCACCTCAATCGTTGGGCAAAAGCGGTGGATCGTGCAGGCAACTGGGACAAAGAAGACCAGTCTTAAGTTCTATTGATCCCATAACGAGAATGGATCATTTAAGCGATCCATCTCAGACTTGAGAAGGTCCTCCAGTTCTTTTCGTTTGTCTGCGAATTTTGAATCTTCAGCTAGATTTGTCTCTAGTTGTCTAAACTTCCTTCCAACGTGAACGGCTCTATGTTCTTGGATAAACTCATGCGGATTGTCCCTTAGATTGAAGAGTTGAGTCTTTCGAACTGTACCTTCCATAACATCCCATTTTACAAGTTTCCAGTCTCCTTTCCTGACCGCACGGATACCAGGCTTTGTACCACCAGAATAGGCTCCATAAAGAGTATCGCGAACCTGAGACTTCTTTCCGAACAAAACAGGCTTGGCGCTTAAGCCTTCGTTGGTGCGAGGAGTATCAATCCCTGCTAGATCACAAAGAGTAGCTAAGGTATCGAGTAGATAGATGTTACCCTGAGAACGGCTACCCGGCTGAATACCTGGTCCTCTAACTACGAAAGGTACACGCCATGTGTGCTCGTAAAGATTCTGTTTTCCTTGCAGTCCGTGACGCCCGATAGCCATTCCATGGTCAGCCGTGTAAAAAATATACGTATTTTCCAGCTCACCCATATCCCTGAGCTTATTCAGTACTCGCCCAATTTGTATGTCGATGTACTCGCTACAGGCAAACTGCCTTCCTATTTCATTGCGGATGGTACGCTCATCCCTACGCTCCCAAACACCTGAAACCTTAACTTCATCACGAAGTCCTGGATGACCATGATGAAAAGGGTGCTCTGGCAAATAATTTACCGGCAACATAGGTTGCCTTGGATTAACAGGTGGCAGGGTTTTCCTATCTCTGTGATTAACAGCTCCATATTTCTCTAGAAGCTCAGGAGTGCCATCCCGCACATCATGGGGATGAGAAAAACCATAGTAGATGAGGAACGGGTCTTCGTCTCTGCGCTTCTGACGGTCGTCCAGATAATCTAAAACTCGCTCCGCATGCCAAGCACTGCCTGACTCAGCCGTACCTCCTCGCTTAGTAGCATCATGTACAACAGTAAAAAGCTCATTGGCTGCATCGTAACTATTGCCCCGTTTGCAAGTTCGCATTGTGTCGTACCCAGCATCATTGAAGAGCGCAGGTATTGTAAATTTGGCTAAATCAGGAGGTACTAGCTTAGGATTGAGAGCATTGGGATTAACAGGCGGCTTACGAAATGGTCGGTCTGGGATGTGCCACACTGTACGTCCACTCATCACCATATGCCGAGAGGCTGTGCATACACCTCCTACCCAACTTCCCATTTGATAGGCCCCATCAATGACCATGCCCTCGGCCGCTAACTTCTCCAAAACAGGAGCGTCAAGTGCCGTCTTCGTGTTGTAGAACTTGAAGTCGAAGGGCGCTTGGTCATCAGCAATTATAAATAAAAAATTGGGACGCTTTGCGCTTAGATTCTGACTAAAGATAACGTAAACTAGAGTCAGATTGAGAATTTTGAAAACTAGGCTCATGAGAGTTTGGGAATGGCAGGACAGGGATTAGTTCTTTGCGAGTTTTGCGCCATTGTCAGGCGGCATGGATTTGTGCCAATCGATTAGTATTTTGGTAAGCTTTTTAACTGTAGAGGGATGATTTCTGGCCACGTTAGTTTTCTCCGCGCGATCTAGTTTCATATCGTAGAGTTCAGCTTGGGATCCATCATATTCACAGAGAAACTTCCATTTTCCATGACGCACAGCGAGGTCGGGCAAATCTTTAACCCCATAGAAGGCATCCCGGTCAGGAGGACGACGGAAGAGTATGGGCTTCTGACGGGATTCGTTGGAATTACCTAGAAGTATGTCTACGAGAATTTCGCCATCATAGTTGGTATTCTTAGCGGGTGAAGTGCCAGTAATCTCCAGAAGAGTTGGCACTAAGTCTACTGCCGAGAAAACAGATGCCTTATTGATGTGTCCACTCTTGCTGGGATTGATCAAACCCGGTCCCCATGCGACGAGAGATGAACGAATGCCTCCTTCATATAAATGCGTCTTGTAACCACGGAAAGGACCGGCGACGCCAGCACCAAGTTCAGGACCATTGTCAGAACAGACAAGGACGAGGGTGTTCTCGCGCAATTGCTCATCTAGCCGAATTCGCTCAAAAAGCTTACCGAGTTGCTGATCCATAGCTTCGAGAACCGATAGGTATAATGTGCGTTTTGAACCGTCACCCCACTTGACGACTGGTGGCCAGAAAGGGCTGTGAACGTCATCCGGCCAAAGATTTATGTAAAAGGGCTTTTTCTTTTGTACCGCTTGGTCGATAAAGCCAATCGCCTCGTCCACAAAGCCTTCGGTAATCTTAGAGCGTTGCATCCAACGAAAGCCTTTGCCAAGTCGTTGGGCGTCACCCCATATTCGACCTGGCTTGCTGGGATCCTGACCTGGCTTAAGAGTTAAAGGCAGAAGCTTGGGTCCCATGCCCTCAAAATTTGTTAGGGAAGCATCAAATCCATAATCCGTGATTGCAGGTGCGTCATCAACATTGCGTTGACCACCCATGTGCCACTTTCCGAAATGACCAGTGGCAAAACCGTTTTGCTGTAGAGATCTAGCCAACATTGGTGCCTTGGGGTCGAGCCACTGAGCCATACCGCGTTGATTATTATGATTACGGTTACTCAGATAGGATGTGATTCGCCAACGTTGCGGATATTGCCCTGTTGAAATAGCCGTCCTAGATGGAGAGCATATTGGCGAATTGACATAGAACTGCTCAAAGCGGATCCCCTCTTTTGCTAATCTGTCTATGTGAGGAGTTTTGGCTGACTCGTTTCCGAAGCACGAGAAGTCCCCCCAACCCATATCATCAATGAATACGAGGATGATATTGGGCCGTGAGGCAGACATGAGGGATTGAACGAAAAATGCTTGGAAGAGTAGTGTTAGCAGTAACTTCATTATCACGATCCTTGTATCAATTTGGGATAATGCGAGAATCTTCCTTTAGTCAATCAGGCTGTAACATATAGCGTTTAAGGTTGATACAGGTTACGATTTCCCAAAGAACCAATGTCTAACCTTTTACCAAACCCAAGAAATTCTACAATGGCCGTCGTAATCGAAAATAAATCCAACATCGAACTGGGCGTCGTGCCCACGCACACCAAATTCGTTGGTGGCCTTGCTCCTGACGAGAATGGCAAACTCCCTAGAGGCGAGGATGGAAAGCTCCTCATGGTCTCTGAGATGGCAAATCTCAAGGAGAATTCTCCAGCCAAAATAGACAGTGTGCAAATCACCCTGTTCCCGGGAACTGACGCAGAGGACCTAGATGACATGATGAACAGTTTCAAGGAACTCGGATTGGTTGTGCATCTCATCATGATGGTAGGCGGTGCCGACCCCATGAACCCAGACGACGAAGAGAAGGTGGCAGAGATGCTTGTATCTGGATTGGAGACTGCCAAGAAATACGGAGTAACCAACGTATCCTCGACATCACTTGAGGAATGGATGCAGGGAGAACCCAAATCCGGAGAAGCTTTTGATGCCGCCGTTGCTCAGCTGGCCAAGGTACATGCTCGTGCATATTCCGATGCGGGTCTTGCAGACAGTTGCGTTGAGGCTTGGCACATTGAATTCCTTCGTGGTGGGGAATTTCAAACATTCACCAGTTGCGCCAAAGCATGGCAGGCTGTTAAAGCAATGAATGAAGCCGTAGGGACCAACTTTTTCAAGGTCATGGTGGACGCGGCACACTGTGGGGACTCCGATCTAGATATCCCGCAAAACGAAGCAGTCATTCAGGAAATCTCTGACGGGGGCGCACTAGGTATTTTTCACGCTTCCGCCAAGACCACTCGGGGATGCCTAAGTACAGATGATGGGTGGATTGGTGCCCTAATGAGCGCATATGCTCGCACGGGCAACATGAAGCATGTCTTCGTCGAAATCTTTCATCATGAGGACCCAGCATTGGAACCCCTACGTAACCTTGACTCAGGACATGGCATCGACACCTCTGACGGTCGTTCCTACAGCCAAATGGTAGTTGATGGAGTGGTAGATGTTACCCGCAGACTAAACAACCTAGTTTCTAGGGGTATCCTATCCTAATAAAATCAACACACAACAGTCATTTAAGGATCCGTAATATGCGCCACCTAATGGCCATCGCGGCCACCATAGTCTTCATTGCAATGGCAAAAAACACAACGGCTGAAACAACAGGTGCTCTTGATCAAAAACTTTTGTCAAAGCTCCGTAGCGGCTACCAAATGAATGAGGCGGACCGAGCAAGGTTCAATGCCATCAGTAACACTAGCATAGACCAACTCTCACTTAACCGAGAAATTGTCCAGGGTGAGGACGGTCACTTCAGCCACAAGATTGCGACCAAGGGGATTACGGATCAGAAGGCTTCAGGTCGTTGCTGGATGTTTGCTGGGTTCAATGTGATGCGTCCAAGAATCATTCATGAGCTTGGCTTGGATTCATTTGAATTCTCAACCGCCTACCTTCAATTCTGGGACAAATTGGAGAAGTCCAACCTGTACTTAGAAGCTGTAATCGAGATGCGTGAGACGGATCCATTAGATCGCGAATGGCAACTTGTTAATGAGTGGATGGTTGGCGATGGTGGTTGGTGGAACTATGTAACAGGTTTAATCGAAAAATATGGAGTTGTCCCTGCTGGCGCCATGCCTGAAACGCATAGTAGCAACAACACACGTACAATGAATAAGGTCTTAGAGCGCCTCTTGCGCTCTCGGGCTGTTGAACTTCTTGAATCTCATTCCAAAGGCAACAGCCCGACTCAACTCCGAAAACAGAAGGAAAATATCCTCGCTGAAACCTACAGGTTCCTCTGCCTAAACTTGGGTGAACCACCGACTGATTTTGACTGGCGCTTCGAGGCCAAGAAGAAAGATAAGAAGAACTCAGACGAGAATGAGAGTACTCCAAAAGTTGAGCAAAACAACCTTACCGCTCTCCGAAGCTACACACCACAAAGTTTCTACAAGGAATTCGTAGGTGTGGACTTATCGAAGTTCGTTT